>JAANWY010000221.1 GCA_018263655.1 Anaerolineales bacterium
CAAACACGTTTCTCGACATCGTCCCCCACCGTCGAGGATTTATCGACCCCCCACCCTTTGACGGCGTTCTTCGGCGGATTGGAGCTCCTGGGGTACGATCTGGATGTGACGGAGACCACCCCCGGCGGGGAGATCGATGTTGCGCTGTTCTGGCGTGCGCACCAGGGTCCCGGCATCGACCGCCAGCTACAGTTGCGCATCGGGCAGTCGGTCATACCGCTAGCGCCAGCATACCCGATGGACCGGTGGCAGGCCGGCGACGTCTTCTACACCCGGCATCGCGTTCGAGTGCCGGCGGATAACGAGGGCGGCGTACAGTCGCTTCAGGTCACCGTACTCGACAAGGCCGGCACTGCAATCACTTCTCCCGTTCGATTGACGGATATGACGGTGGTAGTAGCCGATCGGCGTTTCGATGTGCCGGCCGACATTTCGCACCCCGAGCGTGTGGAACTCGGCGCCGGCGTGACGTTCCTGGGCTACGATCTGGAGCCGCAGAAGCTAAAGCCGGGCGAGACGGTCCATCTGACACTGTACTGGCGAGCTCGCGCCTCGATGGATAAGGGCTACAAGGTTTTTACCCACCTGCTGAATGTCGGCATCGGCATGTGGGGCCAGGTCGATGCGTTCCCGGTGAATGGCACCCGGCCAACAACTGGGTGGTTGCCAGGTGAGGTGATCGTCGACCGGTATCAGATCCCCGTTGACCCGGCGGCGCCGGCCGGCGAATACCTGGTCGAGGTCGGTATGTATGATCCGAGGACGCTGGAGCGACTGCCGGCGGTGGCTGGCGGACAGCGCTTGGCGGAGGATCGCATCGTCGTCGGCAATATCCGCGTCGAGCCCTAGCACGATGGACAGGACTGATGCTTCGCCCCGACTTGAGGCGATCCTCGGCCAAGCGGGTATCCCGGTCTGGATAGGGCTGGTGCTCCTGCCCTTGCCCTTGCTGATCCTCCTTCTCACAGGATGTGGGGGCCGTACGACGCCGCCGGCTGTAGCTACCCTGACTCGGGAAGGCCAACCGTCTTTCACGCCGGCGTCAATCAAACATGAAGCACCGGACCGCCTATCTCAGAGTACGGAGCAACGATCGGCGCCTGTGGCAACTGAGACACCAGCAGGCGCTTACCCTCTTCCGATCGCTTCTGAGACACCTGCCGGCGCCTATCCTCCTCTGATCGCTTCCGAGCCGCCAGAAACCGTGTACTTCCCCGTCATCGTCAATACCTTGCCGACGCAAACGCCCACGGCAACACCTGGACCGACCCGGACGCCGGCGCCCACACCAACGCCAACGCCGCCCTGGCCAGAGCCGCTGGAGAAGCCGGGCCAGAGCAAACTGGGGCTCCACGTGGAGTGGAACAACTCTCCCGACATTATGGAGTTCATCCGCCGCACGAAGCCGGCGGTGGTCAAGGCGGCCGGCGATCTGGGCTTCTTAGCCGAGGTGAAGGAGGTCTCACCTTCTACCATCACCGTGGCGCGGCTCGCCCAAGGTCCGCAGAAGCTGGAAGGGGACCCGGTCCAGGTGGCGCGCCACTTCGTAGCGAAGAACTTGGAGCAGTACCAGCTCAACCCGGCGGTGGACTACTGGGAAGGTTGGAACGAGCCCAATGTGCGCGGGCGAATGGCACGGTATGCCGCCTTTGAGGCCGAGCGCGCGCGGCTCATGGCTGAACATGGCTTTCGGGTAGCGGTGGGGGCTTTTTCGGCCGGCGTTCCCGAATGGGAGGTGTTCGCCGAATTCTTGCCGGCGATCGAAGCCGCCCAGAAATACGATGGCATCTTCACAGTGCACGAGTACGATGCCCCGACACTGAATCGCTCGATGGGCGCCGGCCTGCCGGGGCGTCCCGCTCACCCCGAGCGCGGAGCGTTGGCTTTGCGCTATCGCTGGTGGTACGAAGACTTCCTGAAGCCGCGAGGGCTTGTTGTGCCGCTGGTGATCTCTGAAGCCGGCATCGACGGCGGCATCGGCGATCGGATAGGTCCTGGCGGCCGGGGCTGGCGTGATTTCAAGGGGTATTGGGAAACGCACAAGTTGGGAGATGACAGTGTCAAGACGTATGTTGGCCAATTGGCGTGGTACGACGCCGAAGTGCGAGAGGACGACTACGTCATCGGCTTCGCTGTCTTCACGGCCGGCGTCATCAGCGAGCAGTGGAAGAGCTTCGACATCACGCCACACCTGCGCGAGATAGCGACCTACGTCGTCAGCCAGCACTAAGGGCCTGTCAAGATATTGGTTCCCGTTCGCCTTAGGGAATCCGCCTAACGGCTAAGTTGAGCTGCTGTGCGGCTTGGGTTTCGATACTTCCAATCGCCGAGGTGGTTGTTAGCCTGATCGACCTCGTTGAAAGCCGCGAGGGAGCACGGTCAGCTCTAACAGGTGTTAGCCGGCCTCCGCCTCCACGCGAGCACAACCCCCGGCTGCCGGATCTCCGCACAGCCTGCCCTCCGCCCGTGCGGAAAGCGCAACCTCGCTTGCCGGCGTATCGCCGGCTGGCTTCAACCGCTGATGTTCACTGTCCCCATAGCACACGCTTGATGCTGGCGTCGCTGGGGTCTACCTCGATGATCAAATCGCCTCCTCGTCGCCCCACGTAGTCCTTCGGGCCATAGTTTATCCGCCACAACAAACTGCCGTTCAAAGGCAGTTGGGTAATCGTGATCAGGCTTTGAACCACGTCAACCCCCAACTCGCGGGCGTGTTTATTGGCCGCCGCTGTCACGCGGGCCAGTGAAACCGCGATGTCGTCCTGCAGCACCTCTGCGGGAAGTGTCGCCGCCATATCTATCTCCTTCATCCTTCGGTCAAGAGAGCTTGAGTCTCGCCAACTTCACTCACGCGTCCATCGGGCGCGATGACATAGATGCTCGCTCGTGAGATAACGAACTCGCCCACATAGAACGCACCTTTCAAGTCGGGATCGTCTCGGACAGCGCGTTTAGGGACTTCCAGGGAAATAAACCTCCCAAAAACAGCCTGTTTCCCTTGGAAACCCTTGGGTTTTTGGGAGGTTTTAAATTCTGGAATCCCCTTATCCGTCTCGCTGGGTTCTTGCAGATAATCGATGCCTGTATTGGGGTGTATATGGAATGTCGCCACGATGTCGCTCTCGTCAATCCTGCAATTCGGGTGGGGTGGCAGGTCGATGCTGTTCTGCACGCCCTGCGGCCAGCGAACCACGCTCAAGCTGTCCTCTGCGTCACGCAGGACAAAGCCGCCTTCTTCGTGTCCTCCAGAGAGGCCGGGTTGGGAGTCTTCCCACGCCTGTTTGAATGCCGCACGGACGACAGGGTCATCGAGAACAGTAGTGTACCGATTATGCTTAATTGTCGGTTAGCATCCTGAGTAGGTCGAAACGAAGTGGAGATCGTATCGAAGGGTGCGGCTCAAGCAACGCATCGAGGCAAACCCGCACCCTTCGATACAGCTTTCGCTTCGCTACAGCTTACTCAGGATGCTGGTCAACGAATTAAGCATAATCGGCTAGTGTGTTGCTGACTCATGATCTGTTGTTAGCGATTCCTACTGTTTAACAGCGGGTGACAGGGGCCGCCTAACGGCGCGGCGGCGATGATAGTTCAACGTCCCTCTTGCTCACAACGTTGGTTGGAGCCTTGATCCGCCGCGTCGGGTACAGCGCGTGTTAGCCGGCCCCCGCCCCATGCAATAGCACCTTCCGCTAACTGCAGCACGAGGCGCTTTTGCTGCAACAACCAGTTCTTGCCAATCAAGCGATGACCGGACGCCTATCTGCAGAGCTTGTTGGTCGTTTGGCTTTCCAGGCCATGACTTGATTGGAGATCTCGTCTATGCTGCTATCCTCCCAATACTCAGCGATCTCCTTCACCGAGTCGCCTTGCCCTCGTTCGAGCAAGACGACAAACTGGGTGGCCTTCAGAAGACCCAACTGTTCTACCAGCACCTTCCAGCCTTCACGAATCACCGCGTTCGCCTCAGTTATCACTGCAGTGGCACTCATTCGAATTTCCTTCTCTTCATCTTGTCAACAAATCGAATTGGATTCATTACGGAGAAGTACTCCCGACGATAGCGCCTGGCTTGCTTCATTTGGGTTACTGTCTTGTCACATGACAGTAAGTATCGCGCTCCTCCCAGAATAGCTGAGGCAACATGCAGCGCATCACGTGGCCGAATCTGACAGTTGCTCTGGATCTGCTTCCCTAGCTCCAAGACCGCTTCCGAACTCCCAACGTGTTGAGCACACAACTCATAATCTTCTACTTTGGTGCGCTTTTCCGTACTGAGGATGTTCTCGACCTCGAAGACTAGCATGTCTGAACAGAGCAGAGTCAGGTCGCCAGCCTCGAGCTGGGGGACGATGTCGAGAAACGTGTTTGCTTCTGCCTGGATCTTGGGCTGGGTTTGGTCATCAAAGGGACGCGAGTAAACGTTGGTGTCGAGGTAGATCAAGGGTGACTCGCTGTTGGACAAGTGATGCCCCCTTTTGGGTCGGTCAAGAGCGTTGCCGCAACTCCGCCATGAATTATATCACAGGAGGCTTGCATCAGTGAATTCGAAGGAGGGGAGCGTTAAGGGCTTTGGACGGATTGTCGGACGCTCTCTGGGGGCAACCCCAGGATACGTGCCCGCATGATCTTGGCCATAGGCATGTCGGGTGGTGGGGCACCACCTACGATGTCGTAGCCGGCCAATTCCAGCGGGCACTTGCCCCGAATGTCCAACTCGCGTCCCTTCACCGGTTTGTTGTCCTGGACGAAAGGGGTGAAACGATACACCAACTCGAACAGGTTCAGGTATGCTCGCGCCGTCTCAATACTGTCGAAGCCACACATGTTCTGGTAGTGTTGATCGAAGCGCCGGATGACCAACTCCACTGTGTTGTTAGTCAAGGGCGTCAGGGGGTTCTCTACCGCCTTGGCCAGTTTAGGATAGTGCCGCTTCAGGAAGCCGAAGATGCGTTCTGCTTCGGCCATCTGCGCCACGTACTCTTCCTCCAGCGCCATCACCGCCTCATACCGTTTGTCCACCGTGCGCCTGGTCTTAGCATCGAAGATCTTGTAGATGTGCTGCTTGAGAGCCGCCGCTTCCGGGTACGTCTCGGCATAGTCGTTGCCGTAGACTTCTTTGATCAGTCGCTGCGCCCACTGGAGGGCATGAAAGACACACTCGTGGTGCTCCGCCTCAGAGAAGACTTCCCGAATGGGTTCTGTATAGTCCTGGTTCATGTCGGTGATGATTACCTGAGGCCGATACCCCTTCGCCTGGAGAGCTTGCAGAAAGGCCCGGGCTTCCTTTTTGCCGTTGTAAGGATAGATGTCGATATGCAACAGATCGTAGGTGTACACATCTACCGCCACATAGACATACATCCAGCGTTGGCGCTTACCGGCCGGCTTGTCGTTCCCTTCGACAGGCTCAGGACGTCGCTTGGGCACCAGCACCCATTTCTCGTCGATGCCCACTACGCCACTGGAGCGCACCACCCCGAACAGGGTGGCGATGGGCAGGGACTGCTGCCCCATGAGCATGGCCCAGCGCCACAGTGTCACGTGGGAGACCCCTACCGCGTCGGCGGCGCGGCGATAGGTGGTGCGCATGTGCATGTAGACCATCACCCCCCAGATCATGGTTTCCACCGTCCACTGGGAGTGGAGCGGCACCCCGGCGGGATAGTCGATGAAGGTACCAAAGGGACACGCCGGGTCGTGACAGAAATAGCGATGGCCTTGCGCTTCGCACCACTGGCCGCTTTGGGGGTCTTTATACCGCTTGCGCTCCGGCTTGTGTCCCTTGCCGCTCACCTGGCTCCCACCACAGTGAGGGCACTGCACACTGCCATCCTCCATCTCTTGCCATTGACCGAAGAGGGCCTGCTGCCACCGGTAGGCCAGGGGCAAGGGCTTCTTCAACGGCGTCACCGGCGCTCCCAAGACCTGCTTCAGGCTTTCCACCTCCAGCGTCAGTTGCTCCGTCAACCCTTCCCCCGCCTCCAGGCGGGCGATCAACGTCTCATTGAGTTCAAACAGCCGCTGGATCAGCACCTCGTCGCGCCACTGCGGACCCTCGTCGGTGAACCGCAACATCTGACGCAGCCGCCGGCGCACTTGCAGGAAGCCGCTCAACTGCCCCGCTTCTTGAATCTGATGGCCGGAATACTCCACGCCTTGCGCTGCCAGGTGGGCCTGTACCTCTTCCCTGGTCAACCAGAAGCGACGTCCTGAGCCTGTCGAAGGGTTGCGCGCCCAGACGTCGACAATCTGGCGAATCTGATCCGTGCTCAGCAGCGGACCTCCCCGCCGGCTCATCAGCCGCCGCCAATCTCCGGCCCGATGGTAGCTCTGCCAGCGGCTGATCACCTCCTGGCAGACACCAAACGCCGCCGCCAGCCACTCCTGGCGCAGAAACGGCCGCGCGGGCGTGTCCATCGGCGTCCAGATGTGGCGCAGGAAGAGCAAGAACATCCGCTGGTCGAACTCATCCACCGGTCGGTAGCGAATGAAACATGTATCCCCCCGGGGTCCCGTCAGGCCCACCTCGTAGGTCCCCTCCTCCGCCAGCTCGATGGTCACCTGCCAGCCCCTGGCTTCCCGCACCACGCCGGCCTGTGCCGGCCTGTCTGCGTGCTCCGCACAGACAGGCATGGCCGACAGGCTGCCCAGGGCCAGCCCTGTGAAATATGTCCCGCCCCCCCCATCCTCCCTGAGAACACGACTTATTCCACAGGGCCAGCGGCAGCCCGCCATCCCCCCACCACCGGTAACCTATGAGTTGGCCCCCTTGATACAGGTTCGCCCCCACCAGACCCAGCACCATCAGTTGGTACAGCCGATACAACCCCCAGCGCACACCCCGGCACAAGCCCGCTCTGGCCCCAATAGGGCCAGGCTACGGCGCTAATGGCCATCCCCCAGCGTACCCCACCGGCAGGCTCAGTACGCCGGAGGCCCACCAACCTATCGGCCCGACCTCCAGGGGCGCCCCTACCGACAGCGGGGCCGACAGCGTGACCAACAACCACACTTGCCACCCCATGGGTTCGAGCCTACGCCCGGCGTACTCCCAGGCCGCCCGCCAGTGAAAGTGCCACGCCGAACCACGTCGCCGCCCATGCCGCCTCCTCCGTCGGCCAGGGGGTTCGGCATACCTGTCTGCGTGCCCCGCACAGGCAGGCCGCACCGGTGGCTGGGTGACCCAGCCCGCATACCCATCGGGCAGGCTCCCCAGGCCGGGCAACACTGCCAGACCGATCAGTGCGATCCAGCACAGACCTTCCACCAGACGGTAAATTGGCCCGTGGCGCTCAATGGTGGTATAATGGTACATGATCCAGCCCTCCTTGGGGTAAGCACGAAGATTGTCGACTGCAATCTATTGTACCTACTCCCGGAGGGCTGGTCAACTTTTATGATGAAGCAGAATGCACTACAACGCCGGCGAGGTCCCTTTTGGGGGACTGCTCAGGAGGGCCGATTGACTCCGCCACCCCGATATATTGACTAGAATGACAGCCAACCCCCATATATGGCGCAGACTTGCATTTGCCCGCGTCCAAACCGTGAAACGCTCACCGAAGGAATGCTGCCAGCAAGAGTCTCTTTGGTGTGGCATTCTAAACCTCGCGCTTGGGTTGTGCCGGCTAACGCGGACTAGCTCACCCGCCGGCGCAGCTCTGACAAGGCTGGCCTCCACCACCGAGAACGTTGCTACCCTCAGCCGCCGGCCTGTTCGCGCCCAGACAGCGCGGTCGGGTGCAGCGGGTGGTGCGACCCGTTCGCTCGAAACCGGCGCAAGCCGGGGGATGGGCGACAAAGGTCGCGGGTGAACTTGACGAGCAACGGACGCCAAGTCACCAGGGTGCAGTTACTCCTGGTTACCGCCACCTTCCCATCCACGGAGAATCATCAAGTTAGCCCATAGGTTGGAAGTGGTGCTGGGTCCGTACGTTTCAGGGAAAGGTTTTTCCGCTGTTGTTGTGCTTGCTCTCTTGTCCGATCATGAACGAATTCGATAAACGCGTCCCAATCGTCATTCACTTCGATGCAGCGCAGTTGCAGCAAGTGCTCAGCGCGCTCTTTGATCCAGCGCATGCCGCTGCTGTCGAAGCGCTTGGCGATGACATAATTGATGACTCCTTCTACGGCGCCCGACGAAATCTCCAAGTCTTGCGCCCGCAGTTCCTTGTAGTTCATCTTGTCCACACGCTTGTCGATGTAGTTACGCACTTTTTCCAGGCGTTCGCGGACGCTTTGCTTGCCCGGATCGAGTTGCGCCAGACGTCGGTCGATCTCAGCGACAATCTCGGCGGCTCGTCCATCGTACAGGGTCTCCTTTTGCGTCTCCACCCATTCCACCAGTTCGTCGCTGCCCTCCTGGTAAAGACAATGACCCGCTTCCCAGATGTACTCCGTGACGTGGTAGACGTCGATCGTGTGCTCAGCTTCAGGGAAGTGTTCTTCGATGTAGCGCTCCAGATCGTTATCGCCATCGGTGACGATCTGGATGAGTTTTTCGGTCCCGGGCCCGAAGCCCCGCTTATCCGCTTCGCGCCGGGCGATGGCGACCGCATGCCGTTTGGGGGCATAGGACGCATACACCTTCTTGTTGATGGGACCCTCCAGCATGTCATCGGTGCTCCGTTTCAGCGTGTACATCACCACGATAGTGGCCATCTTCCCATTCTTGGCCTTGTCTCCCTTCTTGCGTCGCTGCTTGGACCCCCGCCGGCGCCGCGCGGCGCGACCGCGATGTCGCTGAGAGCCCGGATGGGGATTCTTGCTGCGGGGACCGCGTCGCTTTGCCAACTCTTCCTCCGTGGCCGTCGGTGTGGCCTTGCTATCAAGCTGAATCACCAACACCTCCCCATCCCCTTCAGGCGCCGGAGCCGCTTCAAACCAGTCGCCCGTATGCCGGCCCAGGCCCAAGACCATCGATTCGATACTCCCTTGCGCTGGAGACCAGCGCAGGAACAAGGTCAAAATCACGACGGCTTGAGCATAGCTCATCTTCGTGGCGATCCGAGTGGCCAGGCTCTGCATCAGCATACTAAACCCATCGCCGGTCAATCCCAGTTCCATATCCAACGGATAGTAGCCCCTCCTGCGCGGTAGAAGTAGGTGCGCCAATAGCGGACCTTGCCAAAGAAAGTCCCCAACCGTCGCGGTTTGGGATCCATCCGCTTGTATCCCGCGGATGGCGATGGGCGTGTGGCCTGAAACTGCTCTGCGCGCATGCAGAGAAAGAGTTGAACGAACAGGCACCCCAAGGCCAGGACCTTGGGCACCAATTGGCTTTCGAACTCAAGGAAAGTAAGCGACCGGCAAGCCAGAATCCACGCTATCAAGGCGTTCGTTTCCTGCATAATGCTGGCTTTCACCTCTTCCGATGTGGGAGCGTCAGCCACGTCGTCTGTAACTTCGACTGGGGGTTGGGACAGATCTTTCTCTTCCATTAGGCCTCCTCGACATACTTTTGAGGCCTATTGTGCCCTATCTCCCCCAATATGCAAAGTGCGAATGAAGGTAACTAAGAGTATTTACACCCGTTTCAAACGGGTTACCTGACTGTGAAAGAGGCGCGGGCTTCTTTGGGCCGGCAGCGATACCGGCTGGGTTACCCCAATTATGAGGTGGAACAGTCTTTTCAACAGTATCTTCTGGCCGACTATCTTGAGATGCCGGCCGGGCATGTTGCCGACGCAATCCTTTTTCGATTAGAGGATGCACTCAACGACCAGAATATCGAGGGCTTCATCAACGTTCTCAAATCCGTCTTTGGCGGCATTCCTCACCATCTGTTTCTGCCGCAGGAAGCTTACTACCACTCGGTTGTGTACCTCATCCTCAAGCTGCTGGGCTTCGACGTCCACGCCGAATGGCTGACCAACCTGGGTCGGATCGATGCGGTGTTGGAGCTGCCGGCTGCGGTCTACATCATCGAGTTCAAAATGACGACCGGTGAAGCCGCCATTCAGCAGATTCGAGAGAAGCAGTACGATCTCCCCTTCCGAGACAGTGGCAAGGCCATCATCCTGTTGGGCATTGCCTTTGACAAGGAGGGCCGCAACATCGCCGACTGGGCGGTGGAGCACACGAGATGAAGCAGTTTTGGTGTGCAGTTGGGGTGTTGGCTGACCGCCGGCCATCGGTGGAACGAGTTCGACCTGGTCGCCATCGTGTAACGCCACATCGTCGCGCTCATAGGCGCCGTTGACGGAGACAAACGGCCGTACGCTGCCGGGCGTGTCGGTTACGCGCAGCACCTGCAACAGGTCGCTGATTCTTGCGCCATCGGGCAACTCGACGGCCGGCAGCGCGGCCCGCTGATCAGGTGACAGGTGACGAGTGAAGCCCTCCACCCGACCAAAGAAGCGCACCTGGACTTTCACCCTCGGCTGCCCACCTGCCCTCCAACTGCGGCCAGGTGGGCAAAGGGTTCGGCCAATACCTCATCGAACTCGCAATAGACGGAGAAGAGTCGGTCGTATTCGGCATGGGCCATTGGATCAGGGCGGACGATTTCTGGCCCTCGCAGCCATTGCGTTTTGATCCGATTGAAGTCGTCGATCAGGCCCAGCCCGTATCCGGTCAGAAAGGCGATACCCAACGCGCCACCCGACCGAGGGTGATAGGCCAACGGCGTGTCGAGCACATCGGCCATGATCTGCCGCCACAGACGGCTGCGTGCGCCGCCGGCGGTGGCCACAACCCGCTCAATGCGATCACGTAGTGTGTCGAACCTCTGTCGCACATTGTAGGCGAAGGACTCCAGGATGGCCCGGTAAACGTGGGCGGCCGTGTGCGAAGGGCTCAACCCCAGAATGCTCCCCCGCATGGTGGCATCGGGCGTCGGAGTGCGGCGTCCCAGCAGGTGAGGCAAGACAATCAAGCCTTCGGAACCAGGGGGAACCTGCGCGGCGCCGGCATCGAGCAATGCATACTCGTCGTCTCCCGTCCGTCCGGCAACCACCACCTCGGCGGCCCCGAACTGATCGCGGTACCAGCGCACCAGCCGGCCGGCCGACAGCACATTGGCTCCCCAAGTGACAGCGCCACCACCGCCTACGCTTTCGAAATGCGGCCCCGCAGCCGATTCAGCCAGCGGGCGATCCGTGATGGTCAGCAACCCGGTGGTGCCGAAAGAGATCATGGCGTCCCCCGGCTCGACAGCCCCGCAGCCGACCATGGTTGGGAACGTGTCGCCACTGCCCGTGATGACGGGCGTCCCCGGGGCCAATCCCGTAACCCTGGCTGCCTCTTCCGCGACGGTTCCCACCGCGCCCGTCGCCGGAAGGAGGGGTGGCAAAATGTTCGGGGGGAGCTCAAGTCGCCGGCAGGTCTCTGCGTCCCACGTCTTTGTCGCCCCATCGAACACGCCGCCCACGATGCTGGCCGTGTCATAGTCCATGGAGGCTCGTCCCGTGAGGCGGTATACAGTGTAGTTGTGGGCCGAGAGAATCGTGTGCGCCCCAGCGAAAACTACCGGCTCATAGCGCTTTAGCCAGACCAGCTTGGGGACCACGGCTTCCGCACTGAGGGCCAGGTCTGCCTGCTGGTTGACCCAGGCCAGTTCACCCAAGGCGCGGTTGTCAGCGTAGAGAATGGCCGGCCGCAGCGGATGACCGTCTTGGCTCAAGGGACACAAGCATGGGACCAGACCGCATACGCCGATGCCGGCAACACGCCGGGGCTCGACATCTTCAACAGCCAACATCTCGCGGATGACTGTCAAGCCACACCCCCACCAGTCCCGCTCGGCGTCCATTTCCACCCAACCGGGATGAGGGTGAGTTGGCCCCCGTTCGACACTGGCCCGAGCAATCAGGCGCCCGGCAGTGTCGACGATGACGCCTTTCACTGCCAGGGTGCCGATGTCTAACCCCAGCAGAAGCTTGCCGTCCGATGTCATGCTCTACGCTTCGTCGAAAGTCATCACGACCCGATACGTATCGGAGCTGATGGCCCGCTCAAAGCCACGGGTGACGTCAGGGAAGGGAACCTGTTCGCTGATGAAGGGCGCGGTATCAAGCTGTCCTTGTGACAGCATCGCTACTGCCCGACGGAAACTGGACTTGGTATGGCTAAAGGTGCCGGTGACGACCAACTCGTTGTAGTGAATGAAATTGGGGTCCACTTCGACAGGTTCGTTGGGGTGCACTGACCCGTACAGACAGAGCCAGGCTCCTTTGTCTAGCAAGGGCAAGGCCTGCTGGATGGCGCGCTCACCGCCGGCGGTGAAGAAAACGGCGTTGACGCCCCGGTCGGCGGTGATTTCTCCAACAGCCTCTTTCAGGTCACCGTTCAGTGGGTCACAGACCAGGTCGGCGCCCGAGGACAGCGCTTGCCGGCGTCGCTCTTCGTCAGGCTCGGCCACGATCACCTGCAAGCCCTGATGCTTGAGCAGCAGCACGTGCAGAAGTCCCATCACGCCGACGCCCTGCACCACCACCGTGTCGCCGAACGCCAGTGGAGGCACGCACACACTGCGAATGACGCACGCTACTGGCTCAGCCAAGGCCAGCTCAGTGAAGGACCGTTCGGGCGATGCTTTGTAAACCTGATAACCCTCGACGATCACGTAGTCGCTCAGGCCGCCCGGCCCCCAAGGCTGATCAGGTAGATGACCGCCGTCGTCGTTCGCGCAGAAGTTGTCCATGCCCCGGCGGCAATAGTAGCAGCTGCCGCAGCGGGTCTTGATTGCTAGCGACACACGGTCGCTGGCTGATGCTTCGCAGACCGCCTCCGATCCCACCTCGACCACCACACCCGACACTTCGTGCCCACCCCGAAAGGGGTAGCTCTCGGGCTCCGTTCCTTTGTAGAAGCGCTGCTCCCAGGTGCAGAGGCCGCAAGCCTGCGTCTTGACCAGCACTTGGCTCGGGGTAAGCGCCGGCAGTTCGATCTCGCGAACTTCTAGACTGCCGGGGCCGGTGAAAACAGTTGTGCGTGTTTTATCAATCTGCATACGCGGTCTTCTCTACGAGCTTCAAAGCAGCTTGAGTGATGCGCGACAGTGTAGACTAATATATCAAGCAGTTAATGAGCTACTCGAGGAAGTAGGGGATCGGTCTACACGTACAGAAACTGATTGCTCATCTCATCTACAGTTACGGAGTCGAGCAAGGCCAATAACCTGGTGACGACGGCGGAGTCACGGGCCCGGCGTTTGGCAATGATGATGCCGTAGTGGCGCTTCCCCTCAGTCAGATAACGCTCGTGGCGTAGCTCAAAGTTGTGACGGTTGTGGCTCACGAGGGCACGCTGCTCAGAGACTGCGAAGGCCAGTTGCGCATCGTCATCCAGGTGCAGACGGTTGGCATCGCGCGCACTCAGTACGTCAAAGCCTCGCTGCCGCAAGTTCTCTACGACGCCGACCGAAACGTCTTCATCGAAGTACAGGCGCACATACAGCGCCAGCAACTCTGGGTCGGCGCGTTCAGTCATTAACCGGGACCCTGTTCAGCGCAATGTGACGCTCGATCTCATCGCGATGATCGTCGTAGTAGCTCAAGGCATCGAAGATTTGTGCCAGGCGCAAGTGGGGCAGCTTGCGGGAGATTTCTTCGGGCGTGTCGCCGAATTTCCAGTGCTCGACCACCGCGCGCACCGGGGTACGAGTACTCTTGAGAATGGGCTCGCCACCCAAGATGATATCAACCCGCGTAACGTGCGGGTGGTCCGTTACCACGCCCGGCGGCACAAGTTGGGAGGACAGCAGATGCCGCAACTCGTGAATTTGACTTTCCAGGAAGTTCAGGCGACTCAAGATTGCTTGAACATCGGCTATGGATTCGGACATCGTTAGTCTCCTTGCCAGAGTGTTCAGCTATCAAATATCAGCGGTAAATCGGCCCCTCGGTTGAATTGTACTACAATGACGAGTGAGGAGGCAACCCATACGTTGCTGATGACATCTGGATTGCTCTGGGTGACGAACACCGGTGCCCCGCTGCACTAGCAGTCGTGATCACATCTTCGTTACGGCCCGTGCCACGAAGCGCCCGCGTCCTGCCACGCCGTGAAATTCGCCGTTTTCAACGACGACCTCTCCACGGCTGATGGTAACAGCCGGCCAGCCGGCCACTTCTGTGCCTTCAAAAGGCGTCCAATCCACGTTTTCGTGCAATGTCTCAGTGGACAGCCTCACCTTGCGCTCGGGATCAAATATCACCAGGTCGGCGTCGTAGCCGACGGCAATGGTTCCCTTGCGCTCCAGGCCAAACAGATGGGCCGGCGTCGTGCAGCACAGCTCAATCCACCGGCTGAGAGAGATCCGGCCAGCCCGCACCCCGAAAGCGTACAGCAGCGGGAATCGGGCTTCAATGGCCGGCACCCCGCCAGGAATCCGGCTGAAGTCGTCCAGGCCTCGGGCCTTCTCGGCGCGAGTAAAGGGACAGTGATCGGTTCCGACGGTCTGCAGTTCGCCCCGCGCCAACGCAGCCCACAGGCGCAACCGATTCGCCTCACTGCGCAGCGGCGGTGAGCAAACGGGCAGAGCACCTTCCGCGCCGGGCCTTTCGTAAAGGGCCTCGGTCAGCAGCAGGTACTGCGGGCACGTCTCACCGTAGATGGGCAGACCTTCGGCGCGGGCAGCCGCCACCCGTGCAACGGCATCGGCGCAAGAAACGTGAACGATGTACAAGGGCACGCCGGCCAGCATAGACAGATTGATGGCGCGCCCGACGGCCTCTCCCTCCATCAGCGGAGGCCGGCTGAGCGGATGCCAGCGCGGGTCGGTCCGCCCTTCGGCACGGTAACGCTCAACGAGACGCCGAATCACGGCGCCATTCTCGGCGTGCACGATGGGCAACCCCCCTACGTCGCGTACCGCTTCCAGCGCTTGCACGAACTGCCCGTCGTCGAGCCGGAAGCCTTCGTAGGCCAGGTAAAGCTTGAAGCTGGCGCACCCCGTCTGGGCCACGGCCGGCACCTGATCCAGCTTGGCGATGTCGGCCTCAGCAATGGTCATGTGCAGGCCGTAGTCGATCACCACTCGACCGTCGGCTTCAGCCCGGCGGGCCGAGAGGGCATCCATCAGCAATTGGTCGACCTCGGCCTCCACGAAGTCAATCACCGTCGTGGTGCCGCCAAACGCCGCAGCGCGCGTGCCGGTGAAGAAGTCGTCAGCGGAGACCAGGTCGGAGCCGGCCGGCATTTGCAGGTGAACGTGGACGTCTATCGCACCAGGAGTGACGAGCATGCCGGCCGCGTCGATCTCCCGTGCGCCTGATAGGTTCTCGCCAATGACTGCGATGCGCTCGCCCCGCACCCCGACGTCGGCCTGATAGGCCGTGTCAGCGGTGACAATGGTACCGTTTTTGATCACTAAGTCAAATTGCGTCATGATCTCTGTCCCCCCAGTCAGTCGGAGCGGTTCGCGCGGTGATGGTCCAGGTACCCTTTCGCGTAAAGATCAGTTCCCATCAAGAAGTCTACTTGTTCAACACCTCGAGATCCGTCAGGGGAAACGCGTACTTGGCGCGTCCCACGCGCACGTCGACGATGACGCCATATGACTCGTCTACGCTCGAAATGCGCAGGACCTGGACACAATCACCGACCCGCAGCAGGCCATATCCTTGATGCTCAAAAACCCGCGCCTTGAAGGGGAACTTCAACTGCGCCTGCAAGTGCTCTTCCCAAGCCTGCAGCATCGCCCAGACGTCGTCGGGCTCGATGCCGGCCAACACCTTGTTGACGTTCCGGCCTTCCGGCCCCAAAAAGCTCCAGATCAGCACCCGCGCGCTCTCGGGAAACTCGCGATCGTAGCAGATCATTGCGCCGATCTCAGCCTCGCCTTGGGCCGTGTCGAGGGTGCAGACGTGGAAGTCGTCGCCGGGTGTACAGGCCGACTCGGGGTAGTCGAAGTCGCAGGTGTGGACCTTGGCGTAGGTCATGGTAATCTCGCCGTGCCGGTCGACGAGGGAGACCGAGTTGCGCGGCGCGCCGGCCCAGCGCTCCAGGTAGGTCAAGGCGATGGCCATTTCCAGTTCGCGGGCCAGCCGGCAAAAGTGGGTGACGAAGGGGTCGTCTCGGCCGATGGCCTGGGCCTGCCACTGCTCGCGTGCTTGCTCAAGCGAGGCGTCGGGCGCCGGCTCGTCGTCGTTCCAGCGCTCCGGTGCGCGCCACAGGTCACTGGGGCCGGGGTGCGGCTCGCAGTAGGACGTGTAGCCGATGTTCCACATCTCGGGAAAAAGAGCGACGTCGGCGCCCATGTCACGGGCGCGCCGGCAGAACTCCTCGCCCTTGATCAAGTTGGCGTCTTGGTCGTTGCCGTGGGCCGTCATCTGGAGTAAGGCAATTCGCAGTGGGCTCATTGTCGGGCACTGGTTCCGTATAGTGGATTCGTGAGACAACTCCCAGAACAGCGAAGCTGGTTGGCTGGCATCCCACTGTTGGGCCGAGCAATTTTCGGGACGATGTCACCAAACCAAGCAGGTAAGCGTTCAGGGGGCAACCCATGGAGCATCCCTTCGACAGGCCCTTCGACAGGCTCAGGACGCCGCTCAGGACGCCGCCTGAGTAGACCGAGGCGAAGCCGAGGTCGTATCGAAGCGACGTCCTGAGTTCATCGAAGGGGGTGCGGCTTGTTCGAAGAACCGTCGCGAACCCGCACCCTTCGATACGGTCCCCACTTCGTTTCGACCTACCCAGGATGCTAGTCCTGATACCTCCTGAACGGTTACCCAAGCAGTTCTAAGTGCCAATTTCCTCACCGCCTGGGATTAGGTTTCTCTTCTCAGATCGTCTGCAGGGCAGCGACGAAGTAAGCTATGAAGCGCGTTGGAGCGTTGTCGCCTTCGTCGAGGGAGAGCCAGGCGATGGGCCATTCGCTAAGCAACGCAATCTTGCCGAAGCCGGCCGGTGCCGAGATCAGAGTCAGCTTTCGCGTCAGACCTTCGTTCAGCCGTTCGGTTAGCCGGTGGACCAAGTTGGGCCGTCTGCGCGGGATGAAGAGCTTCGTAGTTAGGAGCGAGTGCTGTTGCGAGATACCGTCTGACACATCCGTCATCAAGGGACCTCAGTTGCAGGCTCTCAAACGCTGGCTGCTTATGCCGGCACGTACCGGCACGCACTGACACATTCGATCAACGCTAGTGGTGCTCGGCAGAAATCCTTCACCAGTTAGATCAAGACAGCATCCCTTCGACAAGCTCAGGATGCTAGCCGTGATTTCGATGGATAACTGGTGACTCACTTATGCCGAGATGTACTAGCTATTATACAGCATGAAGGCAGCGGTGGCAATATCAACTCCGGCTACATTCTGGCCTCTACCAATTGTACTACTCGCAGCCGGCCCCATCCATCTCAACGATGTAGAAAGTGTACTCTGCACAATCATCGGTCGTGGGCGGCACCGGTGCTCGGATCTCCTTCTCGACTGCCGGCAAGGTGCGCAAGTACACAATCAACGCGCGGGCTATTTCGGCGTCGCTTTATCGCCGGGCGGGGCTATTCCACAATACGCGCTTCCCGCGCGCTTCCGCACTCAGCACGACGCCGCGCAAGGCGGCTTGGGCGGCCATCGCTCGCTGACTGGAGCATTCCCACGCCACGTCTTCGGTTCCTTCGGCAGAGTGGCGCGGCGACCTGAGGGCGACGAGCGCCAGCCCCGCCGCGAGCAGCGTCAGCGCACCGGCGATGACGAAGACACCCTGGGGCGTGGTCACGGTGCTGGCCACCACCACCAGCAACGGACCTGCGACGCCCCCCAGTGCGGCCGCGGACTCCTTGATGCCCACTACTCGCGACCTGTGCTGTTCTGCGGTGATGTCGAGATAAAACGCGCTCAGGGCCGGCGCTGTCAACGCCGCTCCCAGTCCAGCCACGATGGCCACCAGCAGCATCAAGGGGAACCACGTGACGACCGTCAGGCCGGCGTAGAACGTGGCAGTCAGGAGAATTCCCAGGATGATGATGGGCTTGCGACCGAACCTATCGCTCGACTGGCCCAACCCGGCCTGGCCGATCACCATAGCCAGTCCGTAGACGCCGACCACGACGCCGAACCGGACAGTCGACCAGTTGAGCTCTTCGTAGAAATAGAACACCATCTGTGGTTCGACGAAAGCGAAGGCGAAGACACCGATGAAGTCGAGGATCAGCAGCGTCCCGAAAACGTAGAGCGGTTTCGGGAGTGAGGCCCAGAATGATCGCTCTTGCGCGGGCGCCATTGCGGCCGCACGGCGTTGACGTAGCGTCTCGCGCCGGCGCAGCTCGTGGGTGCGCGTCTCCGGAACCAGGATGGCGGCGGCGATGAACGCGATGATGGCCAGCGCGGCGGAAGCAACGAAAGGAGCTGCGAACCCCCACCCGTCGTAGAGGACGCCCCCAACAACTGGCCCGAAGATGAAGCCGGCCCCGTAACTGCCCATCACGATGCCTATCCACTGGGCGCGCTTGTCTTCCGGAACGACGTCCGCCACCACTCCCATGGCCGCCGGGAAGAGACCCGCCGTGAGGGCGCCTTCCAGAGCGCGCACCGCGATGAAGACCTCGGTGGATGGCGCGAAGAGGAACCCGACGTTGGCAGCGGCGAAGGCGGCCAGCGATACAAGAACCAGGGGGCGTCGGCCGAACCGGTCGGCGAACGACCCCATGACCGGCGCCGCCAGGAATTGCGCCAGCGCAAAGGACATCGTCATCAGTCCCAGGGCTTCTACACCGGAACCGAACTCTCCGAGCCGTCTGGCGAAGACGGGCATGATGATGCCGAAGCCGGTCATCATGAGCGCCACGCTGGCCGCCAACAGCAGGATGATGGTACGGGTACGCTGCGGGCTCGGACCCGAGGTGATAGCCCGGGTCGCTACGACGACTTCCCCCAGATTTGGGCGTCTTCTACCCGTCGATTTATCCATCCTCACAACGTCACTCCGAGCTCAACCATCAGCGTAGCCAGGTCCATGTATGTGGTCTCGCGCTGGACGAGGCCGTCGCTTATGTCGAAGAACGACACACCGCGAAACCGGATGGTCCTGCCAGTCGGCGCCATGCGCTCCTCAAAGACGGGTGGCTCCAGCGGCTCGGTGTGGGCGCCGGTGAAAACCCATTGCGTCGCGACGACCTCCTCGGCCGCGATGGTGCGGGTCACTTCGAAGTCCATCTCGGGGAAGCCGGCGAACCAGGCCGGCCAGAACTGATTTGTTTCTTCGACCGAGAGCGGACGGTCTTCAAAAGCGTCGCCGTGAACCCAGTCCAGCACANAGTCCGGCGAACGGAGGGATTTCATCCGCTCGCTATTCCCCGTCGCCAACGCCGCCACATATTCGGAAACGACGTCAAGCGCCGGACGATTGATTTCCATTTATCTTGAACCTCGGCTAGCTTTGCGCATCTTGCCTAGCATCATGAGCATGCTGCCTAGCGTGGTGAACAAGGCCACTCCGATCTTGGCCGTGTCCACCACCGGTTCAACCCGCACCCCGCCGGGCCCAATGCTGATGACGGCCACTGGCCGGCCACTGGACATGCCGCCGCCACCTCCACCGCCGCCACCTTCATCCCTGGGGCCCGATTCGCTCGTCGCTTCGCCTTCGGCTGATCCGGTGTCGGTTCCCCCGCCCATGCCATAGCCGAACCCCATGCCGACGGATACTTCAGAGGCGGTGATGACCGTGTAATCCTCCGAGGTGATCGGTTCGCTGAACACCGCCCCTGGCTGGGTTACGGCGAACAGCTTCTCCATCAGTTCCACCCCTTGCTCCCACGTCTTCACTGCCGATACAACGACCGGGTTCAATTCATTGCTCATGGTTGTCCCTCCCTTGTCGAGCTGATAGCACAAAGATGACAATCGAGAAAACTAAGCCGAGGCCCAGTAGCCCCACTTGGGCCATGCGGGTGACGTCGACGATAGGAATGCGCTCCGTTCGCCCGTCTTGCTCTACGAAGACAGCAACGGGTCGGTTCCAAACCCAGCCACCGTTGGGCCAGCGAATGGTGAGCGCCTGCGACTGTGGCGTTACCGTGCGCGGCGCATGACATCGCGCGGCGCATGATATCGAAGACTCTCTTGACAAATTTGATCTGCTGTCATCTACCTGTGCCCTCCGCAATAGGCGGGGTCACTCAGTCGAATAGCGCTTCACTGCAGACGATTCTCGGTAGGCCATGGTTGTCGTCGGTAGTGGTTTCGACGGCCGGCGTGTCGGCATCGAGGCCGTAGAGGTTGTAGATGTTTGATAGGGTATCCACCAGGGCTGTTCCAGCGATTTGCTCGCGCTGGATGCGGTTGAGTTCGCTCCGGACAGCCGGCCGCGGCCCAGCCTGGGTGAAGGTTCGCTCTAGCACCTCGATCTGACGCCGCAGGTCCTCGTCGTCGGTCTCGCTGAATAGCAACCGCAGTTCGCGCCGGACGTAGCGCTGGGCGCGGGTCAGTGAGACGGTGTGCTCGCGCTCGGCTTTACGGGCTTGGACTTCGCTCTCGAACTGGCGTTTGACGGTCATGACACGTTGGTTGTACCCCTCGGGCAATTCCTCGGCCGGCGTCTCCGGATCGCACTTCAGCCAACCCAGGATGCGGGGTGCGTCCTGCGGGACATTTTCGCCCTGCTCGTCGAGCAGATAGAGCTGGCGGTATTCACCTGCGCGGCAGAAGACGAAGGTGCCCCGCCGGCCAGCGGCGTGGCCACAGCGAATGCCGTCACGCAGATCAGTGATGCGAGCATAGAGTTCCGGATCGGTCTCGCGGATTTGGCGGATGATTTCCTCGGCTTCGTGGAGGTCTATGAATTCGTCGACGTCGTCCCCCTCGTAGGCGCTGACGTCTTGGGCCTCGTAGATGGCGTACATGGCCTCTTCGTTCAATTGTTCGTCGGGTTCGAGGATGGCGGCATCTTCGCCGATGGTTGCGTGGATTTCGGCGATGCGGCGCGCCAGTTTCTCTTTGAGTCCCAGCGCCTTCTCTAGCTCTGTTTCCGGCAGGAAGTTGTAGCCGTGGATGGCGTCGTGCTCGGAGCCGATGCGGTCGATGCGGCCGAAGCGCTGGATGAGGCGGACGGGGTTCCAGTGCAGATCGTAGTTGATCATCTTGTCGCAGTCCTGCAAGTTGAGGCCTTCGGCTAGCACGTCGGTGGCGACGAGGCAGTCGATCTCCCGTACGCCGGCCGGCGGTCGATGGTCGGGGTTGGCTTTGGGCGCGAAGCGACCGACGATCTTGGGAATGGATTTGTCGCGGCCGTAGATGACCTCGATGTCGGGGCTGCTGTCGTCAGGGTCCAGATTTTTGTAGAGATAGCGAGCTGTGTCGGCGTATTGGGTGAAGATGAGGCATTTGCCGCGATTGAGGGGT
>JAANWY010000222.1 GCA_018263655.1 Anaerolineales bacterium
CCGACCCCGTTTTTCCGCATTTCTCAACTGCAAGGGCGGTAGCCGGGCAATAGCCGGGCAATAGCCGGGCAATAGCCGGGCAATAGCCGGGCAATAGCCTGAACAGTTACATCTTCTCAATATATGGGGGGCATGTAGGACGATTTGGTAAATCGTCAGGAGGACTTACTCCAGATGAAAGGCTTCGATCACTTCGCTCTATTCGCGCCGTTCTATGATCGCGTGTTCGAGTTCATGGAGCCTACGCGGCTGCGCGAGTTATTGAGGTTGCCGGCTGACGGCTGGTTGTTGGATGCCGGCGGGGGCACTGGCCGCGTCGCCGACGCACTTTGCGGGCAGGCCGGCAACATCGTGGTGGTGGATATGTCAGCCGCCATGCTCCGCGAGACACGACAGAAGGCGTGCCTTGAGGCGGCGCGGAGCCACGTCGAACGGTTACCCTTCCCTGATGCTGTGTTCGACCGTATTCTGGTCGTCGACGCGTTTCATCATTTCTGCGACCAGGAAGAGGCTGCCGCAGACCTAATGCGTGTGCTAAAGGCCGGCGGCCGGCTGGTAATCGAAGAGCCGAACATTGAGCTGTGGCCCGTGAAACTGGTCGCGCTGGCCGAGCGACTGGCCCTCATGCGCAGCCGTTTCTTTTCGCCGGCCGACATGCGGCAGATGTTCGAGAGGCTGGGGGGGCGAGCCGCAGTGGAGCTTGACGACGGGATTACGGCCTGGATCGTCGTGGACAAGTAGGCGCCTACTCAGCCGGCACGATGCCGTAATGGGGGCGGCCGGTCAAGAGCCGTAGAATCGTCTGCGGATTACTCTTCCCAATACGCCGCTGAAGCTCCTTCGGCGTCATCGGACGGTTTCCGCTCGCTAGTAGCGTGCGGAAAACTGCCGCCGTGAGGGGCGTAGTGGAGCCCACGTATTCAGGTTGCTGGCTGCAATGGGACAACAGGCGAGCCCACAGCTCATTCAGATGTCGCACCTCGCCTGTCTGCGAATCTACATGATCCACGGTCTCAAGTTTCCCGTCGGTCAACGCCAATTCCTCCTGGCACGCGGGACACAGCGCGCCGTGAAGATACACTCGAAAGTCGCGACCGACATGGGGCCACCACTCCGCGTCGATGGAGAACTTGGTCTCAACTGTGGGGCGTCGCACGCGACGCGACATCATGCCGACTCCTCCCGCTGATAGCCCAATGCCCACAGAGGTTCACTAATCGCACCCACGTTGATGAAGCGCTCATCTTCGCTGAGCGCTTGATTGAGTGCAAGCTTGCGCGCCTCAAGCGGGATATCTTCCGAAAGCTCGATTTCCTCGAGGAGTCGCTCGGTAGGCAATGCGTCATCAGCGACCACAATCATTGCCTCGGCTATGTTCCGATAGCCGACGTGAATCTCGGGGAGTAGCCCAGTGAGAATCCACTGATCGCCGTAGCGGACGAACTCTGAACTCGAAGACAACGCTTCCAGCAGTTGTTCGCGCACGATGTCATCAAACTGCTGAGAGAGATCGTCGATGGAGATAGGGCGATCGTCAATGTTCAAAACATGAGGCTCGGGAAATTCACTTGCGAATTCCCGCATCCTGTCACCGTCCAGCCGAACTTGAATCACCTTAAACAACCCGTACTCCGGGTTTCGGCCTTCGCGAACATCAACTATTTCGCCGGCTATATCTTCACCCAGGGCGGGGAAGAGCAAGCGTTGGCCAACCTCATAGCCTTCCTTCGGCTGGTAGACGGGGCCTGCAGCCTCGGCACGCGCCCGGCGGTTCTGCTCGGCTTTCTTAGCCCGTCGCTCAATCAGTTGACGCGCGAGTTCGCCTGTCGTTCGAGGCACCTCATCCTCGACAAACCGTTCGTATAGCTTCTCCAGATCTCGCTCCGAGACCTCAAACTCCTCCTGCCAAAACTCTACTGTCTCGATTGGCTGCATAATAAGCGTGTTCTGCCTCCTGTTTGATCACATGAACAAGGCCAGCTTCCGACGAGGCTAAAATCGGATTGACGAAGCTCCCTCGTCCGAGCTGGCCGCAAGTGCCAGAGAATACTGACCAGTCTTTGGTACATCCTCGTTATTATACCATGCCTGAAGTATTTGTCCAAATTCTATTTGGAACCGATCAGGAATTCTAAAGTTGATTCGAATTTGGGTGCTGACTGTCCAAGAATCATGCTGAGTAGGCGACAGCCGTATCGAAGTGTGATTCTTGGACAGTCAGCACGCTTCGATACGCCCGCTCCCCTTCGACGGGCTCAGGACGACGCTCAGCATGCTGACCGTCAAATCTAGAACTCCTGGGACCCGATTTTCATTTCCAAGATGCGATCGAGTCGAAATGACCGCTCGGCCTGACGCAGGTGGCAATACGCCACGAGGTAGCGTAGGCCCGAGCGCTCATCGATGCGGATCGGATCCACCCGGCGATCACTGATTTTGCCGTGGCGAGACCGATAGCGGAGATGGACAGCTTGACCGTGGCGAAGCGCGTCCTCCAGTTCGGGCGGGATGGGATCAACGATCACAGCCTCGCGATGCCGGCCATGCTGGACATTCACCAAATCGCCCAGTGTCCTCACCCCTTTATTGCGCAAGTCGTCCGCCAGCCACCACAGGAGGTTTTTCACCGCCAGCGCGTCACCGAGCGCGCGGTGTTGCTGGGGGTGTGATAGCCCTAGCCGGCGCGTCAGGTTATCAAGGCTGTTGCTGGGAAAGCGGTACGCGCGCCGGGCGATGGTCAGTGTGTCAACACTACGATTCTCAAGTTCGCCCTGCCAGGCCAGACGCAATTCGTGATTGATAAAGCCCAAATCGAAGGGGACGTTGTGCGCGACGATGACGGCGCCGTCGAGCAATGGTAAAACGTCGTCGAGCAGCTCATGGAAGCGCACTGCATCTGCCACCATGCTATCCGTGATGCCATTGACGGCTTGGGCGCCGGCACCAATGCGGCGGCCAGGGTTCACCAATGAGCTAAAGCGTCGCGTCTCCAGCCGGCCGACCGTGCGAACAACGGCAATCTCGCATACTCGATGGCCGCGCGCCGGCTCAAGTCCAGTGGTCTCGACGTCCAGACACGCAAACGGCGTATGTTCCAGGTCAAGCTGGGTGTAGGCTTCGCTCATTGGGGACGACTGACTCGCCAGGCTAGCATAATGGTTGCATAATCATTTTTGACTATCAAAACCGGTGACTTTTCCTAGAGTTTTTGCCCGAACTTGATAGTCAAAAATGATCATAATGGCTACATCTCGGACTAATTTTAGTCCGAGAGCCAGCCCATGGCAAATCAAAAATGGCGATTACCTCGACAATGTCACATTACCGCCCCACGTTGGGCGAAGGTCTCCCGACCGAGCCCGTTTCGCCCCTTCGACAAGCTCAGGACGTCGCTCGGTCAGGAGACCTTCGGCGATCAAAGGCCGGGAGACCGACCCCCATTTTTCCGCATTTCTCAACTTCGAGGGCGGTAGCCGGGCAGGTAACCGTTCAGGGGTATCACGACTAGCATCCCGAGCAGCGCGAAACGACGTCCTGAGCCTGACGAAGGGCAGCGTTGAGCGCGTATCGAGGCAACGTCCTGAGCGGCGTCCTGAGCCTGTCGAAGGGCCTGTCGAAGGGATGCTCCATGGGTTACCCCCTGAACGCTTACACCGGGCAGTAGCCTGAGTAGTTACCAAAAATGATCAGCCTGATCACTGAAATGCTGTTGCAGCCACTCCCGCTCTCGCGAGGCGCGCAACAATTGCAGTACGTTGATCGTATAGTGCATTGCGAAGACAGACAGTACGGACCAGCGCCACAGAAAAACCAACGACAGCACGAATCCAACTGCACCTGTCGCGAGGATGCCGAGCGGCCCCTGCGGGGCGTGCATCACACCGAACAGGAGTGAACTAGCAATGGCCAGCGCCACAGCCGGCCACAGCACCGACAACCCGCCCACCAGCAGCGACCGGAAGAGCAATTCCTCGACCAGGGCGGCCGGCGCGAGAGCTAGCGGCACCAACAGCCATTCACGGGGCGTCTCGGGCAATATGTTCAGCATCACAATCGGCGAGTAAACTCCCGGGCCGAAGCGGGTGACGGCCCAGCGCGTGAGCGGATGCAGCGTGGCTTGGATAGCGCTCCCCAACGCCAAACCGATGAGAATGTCGTCGAGGGGTGATTCGATGGCCCACCCTAAGCGCGCTGATGGGAGGCCGCTCAGCCACGCCAGCGCGAAACATACGGCGATGAGTAGGAGACGAAACCCATTTTCAGCCGGCGACAGCATCAGATTGAAAGGTACTTCAATCTCCCTCAACAGTTGAGCACTGCGGTATGTGAGATACGCGACAGCCGCAGTCATCGCCAGGGTGCATGTCGTGAAGAGTGTCAGACGCATAGCGAGAAAGCCACGATTGCTTGACGGCTAGTTCGGGGCCATGTAGAATGAGCACACTGTTCGCAGTTGACGTTATCGTACCACACGCCAGAGGAGAAGGCAACCAGAGACAGCTGGTGGTTACCCATAACTTGGATGTTAAGTTGTTTCATGTGTGAGCTGTGCGTACATCGAACCCTTCGACAGGCCCCCTTCGACAAGCTCAGGACGTCGCTTCGATGAACTCAGGACGTCGCAAGTTCGAGCGTCCAGGAAGCTGAAACTTGTTTCAGGCCTGCCTGTGCGGAGCACGCAGACAGGCCTGCCTGTGCGTGGGCAGGTCTTGGGGGTTCGGGCCTGCCTCTACTTAACAAAGGACCTATGGGGAAACATCAGGAGATAGGGGCCAACAGTGACTGACATGATCTTGGAGCAAAGCGTGACGAAGTCCGACGTGCAACTGCCGCGCGGGTATTTGGCTGGGGCAACCGCGATTGCACTAGTGGCCGGCTGTGGATTGTTTCTCGCCAAGGTACCGACGACTATGCTCTCCCCTCTTGGTTCGGCACTGGCGTTGCTGAGTATTCTACCCCTGGTTGTTGCACAACTGGCGCTTGGTCACCCTGGCACCTGGGACTGGCTGCGAGCGCGCACTGGCGGCACGTTGCGCGTCGAGCAGCGGTGGATGCTCCTGCCGATTGCCTGTTATGTGCTCGGAGGGCTTGCCGTGAAGCGCTTTGACCCATATGCCACGACGGTGTTCGTGGCCGGCGTGTTTATCACCATCGGTCCCAGGTGCCAGGGTGACCGAGGTTACCCCCGCATGATGTGGACCGATACGACTTTTTGGGTGTTTCTGTGGATCCCCTTCGATTTCGGCTGGACCCACGATCTCTGGTACGGGCTCGACAATTTGGCCTACGCCTGGTGGGCCGTGATGCTCACAGTCGTCGCCGTCTACGGCTACGGGGTGCTGCGCGACCTACCCGGATTGGGCTACCGTCTGACTCCGCGCTGGTCGGATATCGGGACTGCGCTGGCTGTGACAGCCGTCGTCGCCATCCCCATCGGTCTGACTACGAACCTTCTCACCCTCCCCTCGACGACGGCACCCCGCCTGACGACCATAGCTCTCGAATTCATCGCCCTGTGCCTAACGGTGGCGATCCCGGAGGAGCTGTTCTTTCGCGGTATCTTGCAGTGCGGGCTCGACAAGCACTTGCGGAATCCGCGCTTGGCGCTGCTGCTGGCTTCGCTGCTGTTCGGGCTGATGCACTGGGACAACGCCGATGCTCTTGTTGAGCGTCTGACGTATGTGGGTCTGGCAACGGTGGCCGGCTTGTTCTACGGCTGGGCCTACGAGCGCAGCGGCGGCCTCCTAGCCCCGATCCTGAGTCATACCCTGGTCGACGTGATCTGGCGCTTCGGATTACGGTAGCACACGTTGCGCTTGTGACGCAGCCGGCCCGTTGGTTGATCTCCGGCGCGGCGCCTCAGCAGCAGCCGTTGGACTCCAGTGCCTCTTTACCAATCAGCTCGTCGCCCTGGTCTTCCATCTCGTACTTTAGCAGCAGCCACTCAAACTGATGACGGTCAAACAACTTGATCTTGACTTCTGGATAAACCCTGCGTAGGCGACGAATCTTCCGCCGCTTGGTACTCATGAGTCTGAGGTCCAACGTTGTAAGCTCGATGTAGAGATCCTCGGCCGGCAAGTAGAAATCCGGCGAGAAAGCTTCCCTGATGTTCCCATCCGGATAGCGACGGAGGACAAACGTCCGGGGCTCATATTCCCACTCGATTCGATAGAAATCGAGAAGCCGAGCGAACTCTTCCTCGCTCGGGTGCGCAAACACGAGACCGCGGACGCGTCCAGCATCTCCCTGCTCTGTCATCCGACATCTCCCCTCGAACACTCTGTGCCTGGCCAGTCAGGAACGTCGCGCGGACGCTGAAACTTGTTTCAGGCAGCCGACGAGCTGAGAAGTGGTTTGTCCTGACGCTATCCTGACGGTGACTTGGTAAAATGGATGGAATGAAGCGCTTATGATTCACTTGGAGGTATGTAAAAGCATGTTGCGAATGGTTCTGTGGTATCTTGTTGGCACAGCGTGTGTATTGGGGTTGTTGGTCGCTATGGGTACCATGTCGCTGGCGACCTTGTTCGTTCTTCGACATCATCTGCTCTGGAACTTGTTTCCGCAGCCAATGCCGCTGGGCCTTGGCTGATGCCGCAGATACCGCTTTGTAACCGTTCAGGAGGTGGTAGCGGTTGAGTTTTGACTGATGGGGGAGTGCTGGCATCATTGGTCTCGCAACGTCTAGAGCGATTAGAAACGGAGGCGAGATACAGAAAGTGAAAGAACTTTTGAGAGAATCTCAGAAGCGACTTGAATCCGAGAAGAACATCTGGATCGCCAGCGTGCGACCAGATGGCCGGCCCCATCTGGTTCCGGTCTGGTTCGCGTCGCACGCCGGCAATCTGTTCGTCTGCATCGAACCGGGAAGCGTCAAGAGCCGCAATATCCGACAAAATACGCGCGTCGTGTTGGCGCTGGAAGATGGATCGAGCCCCGTGATCTGCGAGGGCGCTGCGGCGCCGGCGCCCGAGCCTTGGCCAAGTGCAGTGGTCGTGCTGTTTCAACAGAAGTACGATTGGGACATCACCACTGAGACACGGTACACACAGCTCCTGGCGATCACGCCAGCCAAGTGGTTAACGTGGTGAATGTAACCTCGAGTGAGGCATCACCGTCGTCGGCGCCGGCGGCGCCCGGTCCGCTCGTCCCCTTTGCCCTCTTCCCCATCGGACTCCAACAACAACTTCAGCGAGGCCACCGATTCCTCAACCTGCTGACGGATCGACGCCGGGTCGCCTATTACGGCTCCGGCGCCGGGTGGGTCATGCAACCACTCGCCGCCGTACTTCTCTCGGAAGGCTGCCGGCAACTCGTCATCAAACGTCTGCTCTGACATCACACCGTAGGCCAGCGCCCAACCGCGCGGCACCACGTTGATGTCGTATCCGCCACCTCCCAGCGCCACCCACCGTGGCGCCAAATCTCTGATCGCCTCGATAAGCGCGACGTAGCCGTGTGTGGTCAATGCCAGATGCGTCAGCGGATCACGGTAGTGCGTATCGATACCGAGTTGGCTGACCACGACGTTGGGCTGAAAGCGCTCGATCAGCGGCGGCACAACTTCGTGGAACGCCCACAGATAGCTTTCATCATCGGTGTGGGGTGGCAGTGGAACGTTGGCACTGTAGCCCTCGCCGGCGCCGGCGCCGATCTCGTGCACGAAGCCGGTGCCTGGGAACAGATGCCGGCCCGACTCGTGCAGCGATATCGTCAGCACTTGGTCAGTGTCGTAGAAGGCCTTCTGCACACCGTCGCCGTGGTGCCCATCGATGTCGACATAGGCAACGCGTAGATCTTGCTCCAGCAGCCAGTGGATCGCGACAGCCCCGTCGTTGAAAGTGCAGAAACCGGACGCCCGGGCGGGGTCGGCGTGGTGCAGCCCACCGCTGTAGCTGAAGGCCACGTCAGCTTCACCGGCGTGCACCACCTCGGCGGCCACCAAGGCGCTGCCCGCCTTCAGCCGCCCAATCTCACACATCCCTTTCCAGACCGGGTTGTCGCCCGGCCCGAAATTGTACTTTCCGCCTGGCAGGCTGCTATCGCCCTGGCTGAGCCGGCGCACTGCGTCTACGTACTCGGGCGTGTGGAACAGGCATAATTCCTCGTCAGTGGCCGGCCGGGGCGCGACCAGCCGGCTGTTGGGCGGGGTGAAGGCACCGTATGCTGTCAGCAACGCATGCGTTCGCTCGAGACGCTCCGGTTTGAGCGGGTGCGCCGGACCATGCCCGCGCCTCCACAAGTCTGGCGCACTAATGAAAACAGCTTCGTTCATCGGATACCGCCGCGTGGATTCGACTGTTCAATCTCTAACCTCGGAGGCTTGCAGCGCGCTCCATCTCCAAGAGACGCTCCTTCATGTCGAGCCCGCCGGCATAGCCCCCCATGCCGCCGTCGCTGCGCAGGACGCGGTGGCATGGCACGACCAACGGAATCGGATTGGTCGCCATGGCCTGCCCGACAGCGCGGTAGGCGCGGGGCCGGCCGGCAGCCTCGGCAAGCTCAGCGTAGGTTCGCGTCTTGCCGTAAGGAATGGAGCACGTAATCCGCCACACCTCTTGCAGGAACGCCGTGTGGCCCGACCAATCCAGCGGCATATCGAATTCGACCGGTTCGCCGGCCAGGTAGCGCCGAATCTGATCGACGAAGTCATCGTATGCGCCGGCTCCGGCGTCCTCGCCGTTCGGCCACCTATCATGGAGCTCCCGGAGCGCTTCTGCGCGCGCCGGCGTGGGTAGGGTGAGGCCGGCCAACCCTCGCTCAGAGACAGCCATGCCAATCCAGCCCCAGTTCGTTTTGAACACGGTTCAAGGCATGTAAGTTTCACAAGCGACACAACTTGACATCCTAGTTATGGGGAAACACCAGTTACGACTTTTTGACAGAATCGGGGGGCCGTAGTAACATTCTTCACGATACTCCAGATGCTGACTCAAAGGCTGAGCTATGATGCCACAAAGTAATGGGCGCGTGCAGCGCCCTTCTGCTGAGCAGACAATTGAATCGATAGACTTTCAGCGCGGTGACCGGCCTCGCGTTGTCGTTGCCATGAGCGGCGGCGTTGACAGCTCGACATGTGCGGCGCTCCTGGTGGAGCAGGGCTATGACGTGATCGGCGTAATGATGCGTATCTGGGGCGAAGTTGCCGGCGATGCCCCCTCCACAGACCCTGCGCTGAGCCCTTCGCCTTCTCGACTGGCGCGGAACGTCACAAGATCAAGAAAGGCCTCAGGACAGAGCTTCAATCGCTGTTGCACGCCTAAGGCCGTCGCCGATGCGCGGAACGTGGCCCGGCATCTGGGCATTCCGTTCTACCTGCTAGATTTTCAGGATGAGTTCAAGAAACATGTCGTCGACTACTTCATCGAGGAGTACGCCGCCGGCCGTACGCCAAGCCCGTGCATCATGTGCAACCGCCACATCCGGTTCCGGTTCTTGCTGCAGCGTGCACTGGCGCTGGAGGCGGACTACCTGGCAACCGGCCACTACGCGCGCGTCCGTCAGACAGCCGATGGGCAGTATCAGCTCTTGAAGAGTGTAGATACTCAAAAGGACCAATCGTACTTCCTGTACATGCTAAACCAGACACAGCTCAAGCACGTGCTCTTCCCTGTGGGTGGCTACACCAAGCCGGAAATCCGCCGGATGGCACGGGAGCGCGGACTTCCGGCGGCCGAGAAGAGCGAGAGCCAAGAGCTGTGTTTCCTGGCCGATGGCGACTACCGCCGCTTCATTCAGGATTACGCACCAGACGCTGTCGAGTCCGGTCCGATACTGGATCAATCTGGAGTGGTTCTGGGGGAGCATGCCGGCCTGCCGATGTACACCATCGGACAGCGGCGCGGCTTGGGGATTGCCACGGGGAAGCCGGTGTACGTGCTCGATATGGATCGTTCACACAATGTCCTCATCGTCGGACCGGATGAGGATCTGTACCAGCGGGAGTTGACGATCCACAGCGTCAGCTACGTGGTCGGCGAACCGCCCGCCGGCGAGANGGCCGTTGCAGCCAAGATTCGGTCTATGGGCGCGGAGACGCCGGCCACATTGACCCCGATAGATTTGGAGCGAGCCCGGCTGGTGTTCGAAACGCCGGTGAGGGCCATTGCACCAGGTCAGGCGGCTGTGTTCTACGCTGGAGATGTCGTGGTGGGGGGCGGAATCATCGAACAGCGCGACGCGCCTCTGCAGCATTCTCAGCATCGCGCTTCGCTCGCCAGAGAGGGGTAGATGGCGTATCTCCCAGCGTGGTTGATCCTCTCTCTCATCATCACATCTCTCTACGGAGCGCTGTTCCATCTCCTGTGGGGGCGGTCGGTGGTCGGGCTACTGCGGGTCGTTGTAGTCGCCAGTGCCGGCTTTCTGATCGGTGAGGCGGGTGCGCGGCTAGCGGGGAGCAACGCGCTGATGATGGGCGAGGTCCACGTCGGAATCGCGTCGGTGGCTGCTTGGGCCGGCCTCGCCGTTGCACACTGGCGGATTCACGAATCGGAATCGTGAAGGCGTGACAATTGAGCGTTAGTATGATATAATGCTCCCCAGGTGATCTTTGACGGTAACCGTTCAGGTAGTGGGGACCCTTGCGAAGGTTTGCCAATCGCATTCGGATTGAAAGGCCCCTCACCAGTCGAAAATCGGCCTCTTGCCAAGGTTATGCTAACCCTTCGCAAGGGTAGCTGAACGCTTACCTTTGACGTTCATGCAAGGAGGCATTTATGCAGGCAGTCATGCTCATTCGAGATATCGCGATTATCGTCTTGGCCCTGGTTTCCATTGTCGTCGGCATTCTTATGGTCCTGCTGATCCTTGAAATCCGCAATCTAGTCACCACACTTCAACGCGATGTGCAGCCGATTCTAGGGTCAATGAACGAGACGGCTAGCACCGTGAAAGGGACCACGGATTTCGTCAGTGAGCGTGTGGTGCGGCCGATTGCAAGCGCGATTGGGGCTGCTGCCGGCACGCGGAATGCTTTTGCAGCTTTGCTGGGGCGTGATCCGTCGACAAGGCGCGAATAACTCAACGGGGATCCAGACTCGGTGATTGGGGGTAACATTGATGGCCGATGAGAAAACTGTCTCCATAACGCTTTCTGAAGATCTGCATCGCCGCTTCAAGGCCCGCACGGCTGATCTAAACACCAACATGAGTGAAGTCTTGCGGGACAAGATCACTGAATGGGTCGGCGACTGGGGGTTGAATACGGTTGAATACTCGGTACGCCAGGGGGATACGCTGGGCAAAATCGCCCGCCGATTCTACGGCGATGCCAGTAAGTTCCGTGTCATCGCTTATTTCAACGACGTTGTTGATCCGAATCTTATTGAGGTGGGACAGGTACTGCTCATTCCCGAGCCGACGCAGATTCCGGCAGAACCAGCGTCATCGCCCATACGCGATGACGAATCACCCTACATCTACGGCATCCACGACCCTGGGGGTGAAGACCTGATGCGCCAGGCCGGCGTCACTGGCTGGGTCCTCTACACGACACTGGTTAATGAACCGCCGCAGGACTTCCGCGCCTTGACCGACGAGGGGTTCGGCGTAATCGTTCGCCTAAACCGGGGCTATAACCCGAGTGGGACGCTGCCGCACGAGGAGCTCTACCCAGAATTCGCAGACCTCTGCGCGGAGTGGGTGCGTCGCTCGCGGGGCGCGAGCCACTGGATCATCGCCAACGAGCCCAATCTGCGGGGCGAGCGGCCAGGCTTCGGCACCCCCGACGAGCAGCCGATCACGCCACGGATGTACGCCAACGCGTTTCGGCAGTGCCGGGGGGCGATTCGCAGCATAGCCGGCCACGCCGACGACCAGGTCATCACCGCCGCTGTTGCACCTTGGAACGCAGAGACTTCGTACAACGCTGATCCCCAGGGTGCCTACGGCGCCAACCCGACCGGCAACTGGATCGACTACTTCCGAGATCTTCTGTTGACCTTGGAAGGCGACATCGACGGCATCGCGCTGCACACCTATACCCACCGCGTCGATTTGAACACAGGCGACACCTTCATCACCAGCGAGGAAAAGCGCTGGCTCGACCTCTTCCCCGAAACAGGCGGCGCCCACTACCACTTCCGAGCTTACCAGGACTTCATGAACGCTGTCCCCGGCGCCATGCGCCATCTACCGGTCTACATCACCGAGACCAACCAGGACAGCGACCCGAACACGGGGGCCACATGGTTCGCACAAAATCTCGGCTGGGTGCAGGACGCCTACGCCGAGATCAATCGCTGGAATCAGGGTCCCACGCAACAGAAGATTCGGGCACTGCTGCTCTACCGCTGGCGCCGCGAGGCCGAAGGGGGAGACAAATGGGGCATTAGCCACAACGACGGCGTCAAGCAGGACTTCAGTCAGGCACTGCACCACGAATACAAGTGGGCATAAGTGACTACTCAGATTACCGCCCTCAAGTAGAGAAATGCGGAAAAATGGGGTCCGTGGGGGGCGGCCGCCCCCCACGGACCCCATTTTTCCGGTCTCTTCTTGTGTAGGCACGAAGTGCCTGGGTAGTTACGGGCACAATTTTAGGAAGGCACTTCACAAGTCTTCTAGTTCCTGAATCGCATGCGGCAGCGCCGGCAGCAGATCGCCGGCTACGGCGCCCGCACTGCCCAGTTCTGCTCCCACAAGCTGACCCGCCAGCCCGTGCAAGTAGCAACCGGCAACGGCAGCGTCATAGGGCGTTAACCCTTGCGCTAACATTCCGACGATGGCGCCGGCCAGCACATCGCCGCTGCCGGCCGTGGCCAGTGCCGGCTCCGCGAATGGATTCAGAGTGACTCGACCGTCGGGCGCAGCGATCACGGTATACGCCCCTTTCAGCACGACAATCTGCCCCCACTTCTCCGCCGCCTCGCGGGCGACCTCAATCCGATCGGCCTGAACGTCGCCAATCTCGGCATCGCGCAACCGCGACATCTCGCCAGGGTGTGGTGTCAGTATCGCCTGCTCCGGGCGCAGCTTTTTCCACCACTCATCAATCTTGGCTAGAATATTCAAACCATCGCCATCGATGACGGTCGGTGGCAATGATGAAGGTGCCTCTTGCTTCTCGGTCTCCTCTTCCTCAGCGCCTGGTACAGCAAACCCGACCCGGGTGCGCCGGCGCTGCTCGATGGTTTCCACCAGCAAGAACGCCTCGAGGAACTCCGCCGTAGCTTCTTCCTGCGTCAGCCCACAGCCAACGAGGAGTGCATCGTAGCCCTCGATGTTTTCACGTAACACCTTGACAGCGCCCGGTGCGAGTACCCCCATGTCGTGAGCCAGCACGAGGTACGTAGCCTCGGAGAGTTTAGAGGCGACGACCGGGTAGACCGGCCCGGGTAAGCCGGCCGTCACGAGTCCCGCGCCGACCCGTGTGGCAGCGGCAGCGGCCAGGTAGGCGGCGCCCGTGTAGTTAACCGAGCCGGCCACCACGAGTGCCTTGCCGAATGTGCCCTTGTGAGCATCGAGGGGGCGCGCCGGCAGGAGATCGGCAACCGTGTCGGCCGTCGTCAGCTCCAACTCGACGTCGGCAGTCAATTCACACGGAACTTCGATGTCGTCGACGACCAACTCGCCAATGTCAGCAGCGGCGGGGAAGAGGAACTGACCGTGCTTGGGCAGCCCGAAGGTGATGGTAAGATCGGCCGGCACCGTCACAGGATCGCTTTGGCCCGTATCGCTGTAGATTCCGGTTGGCATATCTACGGCCACGATCCAGGGAGCATCGGCCCGTTCAGCAATCACCTGGCCGGCGACGCCGAGAAGCTCTGCCAGGGTGCCCTCAATAGGGCGAGACAGCCCCGTACCCAGAAGCGCGTCGATGACGATGTCGGCCTTGGCGATCCATTCGCGCAAAGTCTCGAAGCCTTCGTCTTCGTCAAGGCGAGTCACGGGAATATCGCGCTCTTCCACAGCTTCGAAGTTGTGGTCGTCGGTCGTCTCGCGCTTCCAGAGGTAGACGGAGACTTCTGCCTCCAAGTCGTGCAGGTGCCGGCCCACGACTAGGCCATCGCCGCCGTTGTTGCCCGGTCCAGTGAGGATCACGACACGCTGGCCGGCCACGTCGCGGCGCTCCGCCATGGCGTCGACGACGGCCTGGCCGGCGTTCTCCATCATCTGATCGTAGGTGAGCCCGCCGGCGTCGGCCTGCTTCTCAATGCGACTCATTTCTTCGGCTGTGACGACCTTCATCGATGTCTCCTCGTTCGTTCTCATTTCGCAACCACTCACGTGACAACTCATTCACACACACGTGCGCAGTATAGCATCGGCCCGTTCCCGGAGTCAAACACGCTCTGGCGTTTCCGGCGGCCCCAATCTTGCAGAGAACAAGTTCGAGGGGTGTATCCCACATTTGTTAATGACGCAATCATCATCTGAACTTCCGTACCAGTATGAGTCACTATCTCGAACCCTTCGACAGGCTCAGGACGTCGCAAGTTCGAGCGTCCGGACGCCGCAACTTGTTGCGGGCTGAGAGCGTCGGCCACTGGCTTTACAAACTTGGGATGCACACAGTTCGAGCATCACTACGTAGCTTCTCAGCGCGATTTGTGTTATACTTCTATGCAGGCAATTCACCACAAGGTATCCCAAAGGAGGAAATAATGCCAGATGTTGCCATCGTCAGCGACAGTGCCATGGATATCGCCCCCGATGTAGCCGAGGAACTTGGGCTGATCGTTGCGCCCATACACGTCATCATCGACGGAGAGGATCACCGGGATCAAATCGACATTACGGTCGACGAATACTACCCTATCCTGGAGAAAGCCGCTGAAGACGGTGAACTTCCGACAACCTCAGGGGCGAATGTTGAGGATTTGCGCCATGCATTCGAGCGAGCATTGGACGTAGCGCCCATTGTCGTCGCCGTGATGATCTCTGAGCCAATCAGCGGGAGCATTAACTCAGCGCGGACAGCCAAGCAAGAGTTCTTCCCAGAAGCACCGATTCACATCATTGACACTCAACAGGTCGTCGCCGGCGAGGCCCTCCTGGCAATTGCCGCCGCCAGAGCAGCCCAGGCAGGCCACGGCGCCGACTACATCGTCGCCATGGTAGAGCGACTGATTCCGTACACCAAAACGCTGATCACCGTCGAAACATTGAAGTACTTCGAGGCCGGCGGGCGGCTGACAGCCACCGAGCAGTTGCTGGGTTCCCTCCAAAACTTCGTTCCCATCCTGCAAATCAGTGGTGGCTGTATCATCCCCATCGAAAAACGCCGCACGCGCCGGCAGGCCGTCAAGCGGATGCTGGACATCATGGAAGACGATGTCAGCGATGGCCCTATCACCGTGTGTGTCAACCACGCGCGTCGTGCGCCTGATGCCAGAGAGTTGCTGGCGGAGATTGAGTCACGATTCAATGTAGAAGAAAGCTCCATCGTCGAGATCGGACCGGGAACGGGCACCCACACCGGCCCCGGCACCATCGGCTTTGGCTACTACCTGACCATGTACGAACGTAGCTCATGAGAATCGCAGTTGATGTGATGGGCGGCGATTTCGCCCCGCGCGAGACGGTCGCCGGCGCTGTTCAAGCTGCCCGCGAGATGCCAGATACGACCCTCGTCTTGGTAGGCGATCGCCAGGTCGTGGCCGACGAGCTGGCCCGGCAGGATACGGCCGGCCTGACGTTAGAGCTCGCCCAGGCCGGCGACGTCATCACCATGGCAGAGTCGCCGGCGGCCGCCGTTCGCGCCAAGCCCGAGGCGTCTATTGTGGTGGCCACGGAGATGGTGAAACGTGGTGAGGTCGATGCGCTGGCAACCGTCGGCCACACTGGTGCCGGCATGGTGGCCGCCGTCCTCATTCTAGGGCGCATCCCAGGCGCCAAGCGACCGACTGTCGGCGTTCCCATCTTGGGTCTCCAACCCCAGACGTTTTTCTGGGACGTCGGTGCCAACGTGGACTGCAAGCCGATGCACCTGCTGCAGTTTGGGCTGATGGGCAGCCTGTACGTTGAATTGGTAGAAGGCATCGAAAACCCGACGGTGGCGTTGTTGACAAACGGCCTCGAGGACAGCAAAGGCGACAGCCTGACACAGGCGGCTTTCTCTCTGCTGGCAGAGAGCGACGTCAACTTCGTCGGCAATGTTGAGGCATTGAACGTGATCCACGGCCAGGTCAACGTGGCTGTGTGCGATGGGCTTGTTGGTAACGTACTCCTAAAAACCATCGAGAGCCTCTCGAATTTGATGTTAGATCTGGTCGAAGCCGATGTGGGATCCCGACTGCCGGCTCACGTCGCTAGAGATGCCTTCGCTCCTGCTCTTGGCGATCTGCGCCAGCGCACCGATTACGCCGAAATCGGGGCGGTGCCTTTGCTCGGCGTCCAAGGACATGTGGTCATCGGACATGGACGCTCCCAGGCCAAAGCCGTCAAGGCCGCCATACACCAGGCTCGCCGCGCGGCTGAAGCTGATCTGGTGTCTGCCATCACGCAGAGGCTCGCTGCCCCCTAGTGGTGCATGGTTAGGCGCATGCCTGCACTACTTGGACTTTAGACAAACGCGATTTCTACGCAATATCCAGTGGTTTCGCCGATAGCGAAACACAATATGTAGGCCAAAATGGCATTTTGTCAAAAGTCCAAGTTATATCTACCAACTTATTTTGAACACGCCCGATCGATTTCGAGAAGCTCTAATTCCAGAACCATGTCGAAGAGTGTAACAGTCACCGCGACCGTCACCGTGACCGTCATCGCGACCGTTCTAAATGAGGCCGATACGATTTCAAATCTGCTCGAGTCGCTGGCACATCAGACTCGCCGGCCGAATGCCGTAATCATCGTCGATGGTGGATCGATCGACGGCACCGTTGACATCTTGTACCGCTGGCAATCCGAGCACGATCTACCGCTACAAGTGATCGAGGCGGCCGGGGCCAACATCTCGCAGGGGCGCAACATCGCGATTAGCGCAGCCGAGACCGAGGTCATCGCCGGCACCGACGCCGGCACGTGGCTCGCTCCCGACTGGCTTCAGAACCTGACGGCACCGTTCGAGCAGGATCCGCCGGCTGATGTGGTAGCCGGCTTCTTCGTCGCCGACCCGCAGACTTCCTTCGAGATCGCCCTCGGTGCCACCACGCTGCCCATCGTCGACGACGTGAATCCCGACCGATTTCTACCCTCGAGCCGATCCATCGCCTTCCGCAGATCCGTCTGGCAGGAACTGGACGGCTATCCAGAGTGGCTCGATTTCGGCGAAGACCTTCTGTTCGATCTGTGGCTGCGCCAAGAGGACTATCGGGTCGCGTTCGCACCAGACGCCGTCGCCTACTTCCGCCCTCGGCGGTCTCTCCGTCGGTTCTTCTGGCAATACTACCGCTACGCTCGGGGCGATGGCAAAGCCGATCTCTGGCCGCTGCGCCACGCTATTCGTTACTTCACATACTTGGTTGCCGCCCCCACGCTGCTGAAATGGGCCATTGGCAGCTCTTTAGATGAAAGAACACGCAATCCTTCGACAGGCCCCCTTCGACAAGCTCAGGACGTCGCTTCGATGAACTCAGGACGGAGCTCGGGATGTCGCGCGCAACACGCGATACGTGCAAGGCCAACTGGTGAGCGCGCATTGTCCGAGACATTGTCCAAGAGACGAAACCTGGCCGGCCTGCTGTTACTTGCAGGCGCCATCCTCATGTTCCGCCCGCCCATCCAGCGCCTGTGGCGACTGACCCGCGACTGGCCCCGGAGCCGGCGTCTCCGCGCCCTGGTCTGGGTCCCCCTCATCCGCGTCACCGGCGACGTGGCGAAGATGCTTGGCTATCCGGTAGGGCGTTGGTGGCGCCGGCAACACCGCCGGGAACTTCGCCACGTCCGCGAACGTCCTCCTTTTAGACTCACCCGAATCTTTGACCGAAGTTGAAACAAGTAGTACAATCATGGCCGCTCACCGCGTGACCAGTGAGCGGTGATCACTGATGGTAACTATCTTTGATCGCCGAGGGTCTCCTGACCGAGGCGAAACGGGCCCTTCGTCAGGCTCAGGACGCCGCTCGGTCAGGAGACCTTCGCCCAACGTGGGGCGGTAATGTGACATTGTCGAACTACTCAGGCCACTGCCCGGCCACTGCCCGGCCACTGCCCGGCTACTGCCCGGCTACTGCCCTCGCAGTTGCGAAATCCTCTTCTTGTGTAGGTACGAAGCGCCTGAGTAGTCACCAATGTTCTTGTAACAGATTCTCGTCAGTGAAAATGCTCGACCTCGCTGTTATCATCGTAAACTACAACACGCGCGATCGGTTGCGCGATTGCTTGGTGTCCCTGGCCGGCAGCCAAGGGGGCATTACGCTCGAAACGTGGGTTGTCGACAACGCCTCCACTGATGGCAGCGCGGACATGGTGCGCCAGGAATTTCCCAACGTGCACGTCGTCGCCAGCGCGGTGAACGGCGGCTTTGCCTACGCCAACAACCTAGGCCTGTGGGCGGCCGGCTTCAGCCCAGTCAGGGACGAGGCCCGTCGCTCAGTGCGTGAGGCGATCAACCTGGACGTGGCGGAGGATTCGCGGCAGGAACTACCACGCTACGCCCTGCTCCTGAACCCGGACACGGTCCTCCCACCGGTCGCCTTGCGCGACATGGTGAACTACATGGATCGCCGGCCGGAAATCGGCGCCGCCGGCCCCAAGCTTGTCCGCCCCGACGGCTCGTTGGATCTGGCCTGCCGGCGCTCCTTCCCGAGTCCCGAGGTCTCCTTCTACCGCCTGGTCGGGCTGAGCCGGCTGTTCCCACAGAGCCGGCGTTTCGGACGCTACAACCTCACATACTTGGACCCCGATCAAGAGACAGAGGTCGATTCGGTGGTCGGTGCCTTTATGCTAGTCCGGCGCGAGGCGATCCAGGAGGCTGGCTTGCTGGACGAGCGATTTTTCATGTACGGCGAAGACNTGGACTGGGCGCTGCGAATCAAGGAGGCCGGCTGGAAGATCTACTACAACCCCGAGGTGACCGTGCTGCATCACAAGCGGGCAGCCAGCAGCGGGAGCCAGCGCGCCCAGTTCGAGTTCTATCGCGCCATGTATCTGTTCTACGCCAAGCACTACGCGGCCCATACACCGTTCTGGCTGCACTGGCTCATCATGGCCGGCATCGCGCTAAAGGGTGGGAGCCGCTTGATGCGCGAGATGAGGAAGTCTGAAACCCAGCTGGCGGAGGTGACGACATGACGCGGAGAGAGCGCGTCCTCTTTGTGGGACTACAGGTGTTCCTAGATGTTGCCATGGTCGTTCTGGCCTTCCTGGCCGCCTATCGCCTGTGGCTGGCCTTCCCGTTGCGCCCGATTATCGAGATGGCGCCCCTCCGGCAGTATCTCGTCATGCTAGGGGTGCAAGTCTTCGTCACCCTGGTCGTGTTCTTCTTCTACAAGCGGTATCACCGGACCCGCATCATCTCTTACTTCGACGAGGTGTCACAGGTGTTTGCCGGCGTTTCGATTGCTACCGTGACAACCGTCGCCCTGACATCCTTCTTTTTCAAGAATAGCGCCCTGGAAGTGGATTACTCGCGCGGGATGGTCGTGTACGCCTGGGGACTGACGATCGTCTTCGTCATGGTTGGCCGCGTGGTGTACGGTGCAGCGACCGGCATGCTCAGATCGCGCGGCATCGGCCGGGAGCGTGTCCTGATCGTGGGCGCCGGCGATGTGGGACAGCAGATGGTGCGCCGCGCTCAGATGTCGCCAGAATTGGGGTATGACATCGTCGGATTCGTGGACGATGTTCTCGGTCGGGAGCGAGTCCAGGGCGTACGAGTCTTGGGGACAACCGATAACCTGGCAGACATTATCGACGGCTACGGCATCAGTGAGGTGATCATCGCTCTGCCGGAGGCCAATCAGAACGAGTTGCTCAGGCTCACCGACCGCTGCCAGGACAAAGGAGTCACCATCCAGGTGTTTCCAAGCGTCTTCCAGATCATGGCTTCAGAAGTGCGCCTCGGGGACTTGAACGGACTACCGCTGCTCACAGTCCGAGATTCTGCACTGCGCGGCTGGAAGCTCAGCCTGAAGCGCACGGTGGATGTCGTCGTCGCCGGCATCACGCTCGTTGTGCTGTCGCCCCTGATGCTGCTCCTCGCGCTGCTGGTGAAGCTCGATTCGTCGGGGCCGGCCTTCTACATTCAAAAGCGGATGGGGTTGGACGCCAGCCCCTTCCCGATGATCAAGTTCCGCACAATGCGCCAAGACGCCGAAGCGGAGACAGGCCCCATATGGGCCACGGCCGATGACCCGCGGAGAACGCGACTAGGGGCGTTCCTACGCAAGACGAGCTTGGACGAATTGCCACAGTTTGTCAATGTACTGCTGGGGGAGATGAGTGTCGTGGGGCCCCGGCCGGAGCGGCCGGTTTTCGTAGAAGAATTTCGGCAGCAGATTCCGCGTTACATGTACCGCCACCGGGAGAAGGCCGGCATCACCGGCTGGGCGCAGGTCAATGGCCTGAGGGGTGACACCTCCATTGAAGAACGCACGAAGTATGACTTGTGGTACACCGAGAACTGGTCGCTCTGGCTGGATTTCAAGATCATTCTCAAAACCTTCATCCAGGTCTTCCGCGACCGAAATGCTTACTGAGCCGGCTCCGCAGATTGGTCGTGACCGCTCGGCCGGCTGAAGAACTGTTCCGTCTCTGGGGACATGTTTTCCTCTGCCAGGGTATCTTGAACCTCAACCGGCGGATGGACGTGGCTGCAGTAGGGGCAGAGGTTCCATGTCAACTCATTGAGCCGGCCGCACGCCTCGCATTCCCGCTTGAGCTGTGTGTGACATGCCGGGCACAGTAGATAGTCGGACCGGACGCGTACGCCACATGACGGGCAGGCCAGCCGTTCCTCGATGTCCTGTAGTAACGCTTCCTCTGCCAGTGTCCGCTCGTGGCGTTCCGCCAATGTTTCCTTGGGGCGTAGAATCAGATACAGCAACAGACCCAGGACGTTGAAAACTAGTACCAGTAGAATCGACAACGCCTGAAACAAAACGTCGTGGGTTCGTGCTCGAATATCTCGGAAAGTCCAAACTACAAGACTGATCGAAAACGCGGCCATGAATGCGCCGAAACACACGGCGGCTATTTCCAATACTTGGCTAATTTGATCGAGAATAGCTACAAGATCGATGTTTATCTCTGGCATTAGACAATATCCCTTCTCATCGGTGCGACAACGGCGGCTATTATAACACGGATGTGACTACTCAGGCAATTCGTGCCTACACAAGAAAATATCGGAAAAATGGGGTCGGTGGGGCAGTTGCCCCACCGACCCCATTTTTCCGGATTTCTCAACTACGGGGGCAGCAGCCTGAGTAACTTGACAATGTTAAATTCGGTTCAGAAACAGCCTCTTGCTCGCCGAAGGTCTCCTGACCGAGGCGAATGGGGCTCGGTCAGGAGACCTTCGCCCAGCACGCCAGGCAATTTAAC
>JAANWY010000223.1 GCA_018263655.1 Anaerolineales bacterium
CACCACCGTCTCGGTGACCAGCGGCCCGTCCAACGGCAACCTGGTGAATAACGGCGATGGCACCGTCACCTACACACCGGACGCCGACTTCATCGGCGTGGACAGTTTCACCTACACCGTGCAAGACGACGCCGGCGCTACCTCCAACCCGGCCACCGTCTCAGTCACGGTTGTCCTACCCGGCCCGGCGCCTTGCACTGACCCCGACTTGGCCGCTGCTTTCGTCAGCGCCGAGCCGGCCAGCTCCGTCAGCCTCATCGCACGGGTGAGCAATGATGGTCCCCAACCGGCTCTAGCCGGCGTATCAGTCGCCTTCTACCTGGGTGATCCCAACGCCGGCGGCGCCCTCATCGACACGGCAGCCACCACTGCGCAGCTTCTGCCCGGCGATTCTGAGGACGTCACCGTCACCTGGGAAACGGAGACCGCCGGCGACTACGACATCTACATCGTGGCTGATGACGACGGCACTGGCAGCGGACAAATCCCCGAATGCAGCGAAGAGGATAACGCTGCCCAAAAGACTGTCTCCATCCTGGACATACCTCTGGGTAAGTCCTGGAACCTGATCTCATCCTACATCAACCCGTTCAACACCGACATCCATGTAGTCCAACGCCCCATTGAGGACCAATACGTCGTCATCCAGAGCTTCGATGAGGAGGGGCTCTCCTACTACCCAGATCTGCCCCTCGCCCTGAACACGCTGAAGGAGATGGATGCAGAGCACGGGTATTGGATCAAGGCGGTTAGTAGTGAGGGGTTAGCGGTGAGCGGTGAGGGGTCAGCGGTTAGTAGTAATGAGGCTGCTGGCACTGTAGCGGACGAAGTAGTGGCTATGCTGCGGGCTGTGGGGACAAAGTTCGCCGAAGACCAGCCCATTGAGCTGAACGCCGGCTGGAACCTGGTGAGCTACATGCCGCGCCAACCCCTGGGGGTCCCCGATGCCTTGCAGAGCATTGACGGTCTGTACACCGTGGTGCTGAGCTTCAAGCAGGGAGCGCTGTCCTACTATCCCGACCTTGATCCCGGATTCAACACCCTGCGCACGATGGAACCGCGGCTTGGCTACTGGATCAAGACGACCCAAGCGGTTACGCTGCAGTATCCAGTGACCAGTAACCAGTTATCAGTAAACAGTGGACAGTCATCAGTAGACAGTGATCGGTCATCAGTGAATACTGATCACTTGTCTATCACCCCTACCCACACCTGGATGAACTTCTACGGGCCGGCGCGTCTGCAGGACGGGACACCGCTGCCTGTGGGAACCGAAGTCCAGGCGCTGGATCCTGATGGAGCCGTATGCGGGGCCACGGTGGTCGCCAAGGCAGGACGCTATGGCCTGCTGGCCTGCTACAGCGACGACCCGGCCACTTTCCCGGATGAGGGGGCGCAGCCGGGCGATACGATCCGGTTGGTGGTGAACAACCAGGTCCTGGGAACATCCATCTGGACGGCCCACGGCGGCCGGCAGTGGCTGCCGCTGGGGGCGACGTCTTTGTGGCAGGTTTGGATGCCGCTAGTTGGGAAATGAGACAATGAGACAAGGAAGACGAGAGGCAAGCGTTCAGCCCGCTGATGTAAAACGCTGGTGGATGCTGTCATGCCTCGTCTGTCTGCTCGTAGCTGCTCAGTCGTCAGCCGGCGAGCTGCACCCTACGCCCTGGTGGGTTGACTTCCTGGGCCAGCAATCGGTACTAGACGATCAACCGCTGCCGGTAGGGGCAGTGGTGCAGGCCTATGACCCCACCGGCGTACTGGCCGGCCGCGCCGAAGTGACCGTGGGCGGCTCTTACCTGATGCCAGTCTACGGCGACGATTCCACAACCGAATCCGACGAGGGTGCAGAGTCCCAAGACTTCATCACCTTCACCGTCGACGATTATCCGGTCGTCCCCACGGGCCCAGATTCGCCTGTCTGGCCCGGACCCGGCAGTCGGGCCCACGTCGAGCTACGGGCCAGCAGCCTGGCCGGCGACTTCGACTGTGACTGTCAGGTCACAGTGGCCGACCTCATGCGCCAGACGGAGAGGTTCGGCGTCTCCCGAGGCGAAGCTGGGTACTATCCACCCTTTGACCGCGACGGAGACGACGATATCGATGTTCATGACGTTCAGCAAGTTGCCGGCAAGTGGCGCACGGCTTGCCAGGAATAGACAGGGCTCTTTCGAGGTGCAACTTGTATCCCCTCCCCCCGAATCCTTTCGGCTGTTGCTGCGTTATTCTTACCAAAGTTCTCAAAATTAGCCATAGTCAGCCACTACCATAACCTCATAGGAGAAATACGCCGTGAAAACCCGCCCCTTGAGCACCACAGTACAGGTGATTGGACTGGTCAGCATATTGATACTCCTTGTACTCATGTCCCCTGGACTGATCCAAGCCGACGAAAGCGCGCCTGAATGGGTGTTCTTCATCAGCAACAACACCACGTTTTTGGATCAACCTGCACCGGTAGGTACCGTCATCAAGGCTTTTGATCCCGAGGATGTGCAATGTGGTGAGCTCACTGTCTCGGTTGAAGGCAAAATACAACCAGCGATGTCTTGTCAACGCGACGACCCGACCACCCCCGCTGTGGACGAGGGGCCTGAACCGGGCGAGGGTATTTTCTTCACCATCAATGACTTGCCGGCCATGGTAACTCCCCACAGCCTCAACTTTGACGCGGTATCACCGGAGCGGGCCGTTACCTGGACAGCGTTCGGCGATATCTGGGAAGTTGACCTCAAGGCGGCTGACAGCGATGGCGACGGTATCCCCGATGGACTTGAGTGTTCAGGCGTGATAAGTCCGGCGGCGACTCCAGATGCCTGCCCCGACACGGACGACGACGGCACACCCGACTTTCAAGACGCCGATAGTGATAACGATGGAATCCCCGACAGCGTGGAGGTCGGGCCTGATCCGCTGAATCCGAGAGACACCGACGGCGATGGCACACCGGACTACCGGGACGCCGACAGTGACAATGACAAAATCCTCGACGCTGATGACAACTGTCCGCTCACTGACAATCCTGGCCAAGAGGACAGCGATGGCGACGGACTGGGCGATGCCTGCGATCCCACTCCTGCGCCGGCAATCAGACCTGTAGGCGGCTATGGAGAGTCACTGAGCCCACTAGAGTTGTTGGGACCATGGACCATCTTAGCCGCAGGAGTCGCCGTGGGGATCGGGGCCGTGCTGTTCGGCAAGCGGTGTCTTCTCAATATATGGGGGACATGTAGGACGATTTGGTAAATCGTCGGGTCGAAATACCATTTCGACCTACATAGCCCCGAAATATTGAGATGATACGGCAAGCGCGCCTTGTGAAGGGACGAAGCCAGGCCGGCGATAAGCTGAAGTGAGCACCAGGTTCAACCACTCAGTTGGGCACAGCCTGTTCCTATTGATGGCTGGTTGATGGCTGGTTGATGGCCGGCAAAGGAAGCTACCGCTATGGCAACGAGAACAAGCACCCTTCTCCTCGTCGAACATGACGCGAAGACGGCAATGCAACTGATGACGGGTTTCCGCGACCACGGCTTCCGAGCGCTTCACACCACCAATGGGCGCCAGGGCCTGGAATGGGCACGGGGCACTGAGCCCGACCTCGTCTTGCTAAACGCGACGTTGCCCAAGCTGGACGGTTTCGCTGTCTGCCGCGAATTGCGGCAGGACTCGGTGGTCCCCATCATCATGCTCAGCGCCCTTGATTACGAGCAGGACCGGATCAAAGGTCTCGAAATCGGCGCCGACGACTACGTCGTCAAGCCCTTCAGTTTTCAGGAGTTGCTGGCCCGGGTACAGGCGCTGCTCCGCCGGCGCGAACTGGATCGCCGGCAGATATCCCCGCCGGATGACCACATCGTTGTAGGGGACATCGTGCTGGACCGCGCCACTCAGCAGGTACGGCAGGCGGGCCGCCCGGTGGAGATGCCGCAGCGGGAGTTCGATCTGTTACGTGTTCTGATGGAGCATGCCGGCCAGGCAGTCCAACGCCGTGAGCTGCTGAATCAGGTCTGGGGGGAAAACTGGATCGGGTACCCGAAAACACTGAACGTTCACGTCTACAGATTGCGCAAGAAGCTGGAAGACGATCCGTCGGACCCGCGCTACATCCAAACCGTGCGCAGCTACGGTTACCGCTTCGTCAACCCCAATGGCGTAGCGACAGCATGAAGGGCAACGAACCCTTGAAGGCCCTCGCCGGCAGCTAGCCCCGCATCCTGGTTGCTGACGACGACCCGGCGGTTCAAGCCTTCCTCAGACGCCTCCTGGAAAGGGAAAGCTACGACGTGACCACCGTGAGCAACGGGCGCGATGCGGTGACCCGGCTGGAGACCGAGGCATATCATCTGGTCATCACCATCAGCGCCGGCACATCCACCTTCTCACACTCAACCCAACGGGAACATCACTGATCGGTTGCACGTTTTAAGGTTGGAAAGTTGAAAGGCCGAAAGTCTCAACATTGTATCATCTCAATATTTCAGGGCTATGTAGGGTCGAAATGGCATTTCGACCCTACGATTTACCAAATCGTCCTACATGTCCCCCCATATATTGCGATGACACTCAACGTTCACCTTCCAACCTTCAACTTGCAACCTTCAACCGTACCACGCCCCGGAGGAGAGAGCACTATGCGACGACTAATGTTGTTCGTACCGGTTCTTCTGTTAGCTTTGCTGCTGATGCCGGCGCCGGCCCACGCCGATGGCGTCATCATCGTCGATCCACCACCTGGCCGCGTCGTCGGCACCACCCCACTGGCCATCCGCGACCACATCGTCACCGTCAACATCGAAGATCAGGTGGCAACCACCCGCATCGACCAGACCTTCGTCAACCCATCGGATATGGCACTGGAGGGCACCTACGTCTTCCCACTGCCGGAAGGGGCCACGATCTCGGAGTTCAACATGTGGGTCGATGGCGAGAAGTGGGAAGGCAAGGTGTTGGACAAGGACGAGGCGCGCGAAATCTACGAGAGCATCGTGCGCCGCCGGCAGGACCCGGCGCTGCTGGAGTACATCGGCCGCAGCGCTTTCCAAGCCAGTATCTTCCCCATCCAACCTGGCGACGAGCGCCGCGTCGAGCTAGAGTACACGGAAGTACTCCGGATGGACCAGGGCCTAGTCGAGTACGTGTACCCGCTGAACACCGAGAAGTTCAGCGCCGAGCCGCTGGAGCGCGTCAGCGTCACCGTTGATATCGCCTCGGATGTGCCGCTGCGCGCCATCTACTCGCCGACCCACGACGTCGACGTGTTCCGCGACGGCGAGAAGCAGGCCCGCATCGGTTACGAAGATCGGGACGTGCGACCCGACCGCGACTTCGTCCTGTACTACAGCGTGACGCCCCAAGACGTCGGGCTGAACGTGCTGAGCTATAAGATCAAGGGCGAGGACGGCTACTTTCTACTGCTGGCCGCGCCCCCGGTGGAAGTGGATACAGCCGAAGTGGTGGCCAAGGACGTAATGCTGATCCTGGACACGTCGGGCAGCATGGAGGGCGAGAAGTTGGCCCAGGCCAAGCAAGCCTTGAACTTCGTGCTGGAGCACCTGAACGCCCAAGATCGGTTCAACATCGTGACGTTCAGCACCGGAATCCGGCGCTACGCCCGTTCGTTTCAGCCGGCCTCGGAAGCCGCAGCCGCCCAGCGCTGGGTGGAAAACCTGACGGCCGGCGGCTCCACTGACATCAATCGCGCCCTGCTGGAGGCTTTGGCCGATACCGACCCCGAGCGCCCGACTATCTTGATCTTCCTGACCGACGGATTGCCGACGGCCGGCGTCACCGAAGCCGATAAGATCATCGCCAACGTGACCGACGCCGCACCGAAGAGCGCCCGCGTCTTCACCTTCGGCGTTGGCTACGACGTCAACACGATCCTGCTGGATTCCCTGGCCCGCGATTTGCGAGGCGCCAGCTCCTACGTGCGACCGGAGCAGCGCATCGACGAGATCGTGTCAGGCTTCTACGCCAAGGTCAGCACGCCGGTCCTGGCCGACATCGCGTTCGACTGGGGCGACGTGTTCGTCGAGGACACGTATCCGCGACCGCTGCCGGACTTGTTTGCCGGCGCCCAACTCGTGATGGTGGGCCGCTACCGCGCGGGCGGCACCTCAGACGTCGTGCTCAGTGGCCAGGTGAACGCCCAGCCGCAGAGTTTTCGCTACGAGGACGTCAAATTCGTCGAAGAGGGCGGCGAAAGCTTCATTCCACGCCTGTGGGCCACGCGCAAGATCGGCTATCTGCTGAACCAGATTCGGCTGCACGGCGAGAACCGCGAGATGATCGACGAGATCGTGGAGTTGGCCGTGCGCCACGGCATCGCCACGCCGTACACGTCATTCCTGGTGGACGAACGCGCCGACGTGCTGACGCGCGAGGGTCGCGAGACAATCGTGGAAGAAGAGGCGGCAGCTGCGCGTGCAGCGCCGACGGAAGTCAGCGGTCAGGCTGCGGTGGAGAAGGCGCAAGACATGCAGCAGTTGGAGTCGGCTCAACAAGCGCCGGCGGCTCCCGCAGCCGAGATGCCGGCCGGCGAAAGTCGCGCCCGTCGTGTGATTCAGACCATCGGCGCCAAGACCTTCGTCCTGCGCAACGAGGCCTGGACCGATACGACCTTCGATCCGCAGCAGATGACGACGACCAAGGTCGACTTCGGCTCTGAGCGCTATTTCGAGCTGCTGGCGGAGCACCCCGAGTGGGGTCGGTACTTCGCCGCCGGCCAGCGTGTGATCGTCGTGCTAGACGGCGAGGCGTACGAGATTGTCGGCGAGGGCGGTGAATCGGCCACGCAGTCCGCGACCAGCGAGCCGGCAAGCGAAACCGAGCCCGAGCGCGCACAGCCGGGACGCGCGCAGCCGGGACGCGCGCAGCCGGAACCGCCGACCGGGACGGCGCCGCCGTGTGCGGCCGGCTTGATTTTGCCGCTGGTGGTGGGTGTTGGGGTTTGGGGCCGGCGACGGGCTCACTGATCAATCTTGATCCTACAGGCCGCGTAGCATGCCCGGGCTGCCATTCGAGATGGATGACCATGGGGAAGCCGGCGTCGCGCAGCAGGCGCAAGCCCTCTGCGGCATCCGGGAACAGCTTCAGGTGGCGGTGTGCATCCATGACGCGCTCGACCTCTGCCAGTCGAGGCAGTCGAGGCGCAATGTGACTACGGCGCACATGTGGTCCTCTGCCCACCAACCGATCAGGTGTTGCCTTCCACGTCCTCCACCAGACCCTCCATCTCGAGCGTGGTGGTGATGTTCACGCAACCCCCGATACTGCGGGCAACGGGACAATGCTCGGCATGAAAGCCGTGGACGCGCTCCGCCACATCCCGTTTGTCCGGCGCAACCGGCAGGTGATAAGTCACGTGAATGCGCCGGATCACCAGTACGTTGTTCTCCTTCTCGATTTCGCCGACGGTCTCCGACACCAGCCGACCCTCGCCGGCCGGAATTCCACGCGCTTCCAGCGCGCCACCAAAGGTGCCGGTCAGTCAGCCCGCTGCGGCGGCCACGACGTAGTCCAGTGTCGTGGCATGTGGTTCATGGACCTCCGGATCCACCCCGTAGTGCTCAGCAACCTCGGAGTGAGCACCGAAGAGCGCAGGTTTCATACAGGTACGTATGCCCGACGCAAGGGACCTTTTACGCGCTCGATACGTACGTGGAGCGGAACGTGCCGTCGGGGCGTGTGGGATTACATGCTGGGCGGCTACCCCGTCATCAAAAAGTGGATCTCCTACCGCGAGGAGCGCGTGCTGGGCCGCCACCTCCGCCCCGAGGAAGCCCGCGCTGTCACGGACATCGTCCGCCGCATCACGGCGATTGTGATGATGGGGCCGGCGCTGGATGAAGTCTACGCGGCCGTCAAGCGTGCCGGCTTCGATCGGCCGCCGCGCATTGGGTGATACATTGCAATAATTTGCCATTTATGATAATATATCTGCATGACGTTTGACGAACTACTCGAAATTGTAGGTAATGAACCGGTATTTGAGACCAGTTTGCTCCTAGCCGGCGATGTCGACCCGCAAAACGTCCGCCGGCAACTCTCGCGCTGGACGAAGGCCGGCAAGCTGTATCAGCTGCGGCGCGGCCTCTATGCGCTGGCGCCCCCCTACCAGAAAGTCAAGCCCCACCCGTTTCTCATCGCCAACCGCATGGTGCAGAGCTCCTACGTCAGCCGGCAGTCGGCGCTGGCCTACTACGGCTTGATTCCCGAGTACGTACCGGTCACGACCAGCATCACGACGGGCCGGCCGGCAAGCTGGGACACCCCGCTCGGCAGCTTCGCATTCCGTCACGTGAAGCCAGAGTTTTTCGATGGCTATCAACTCATCGACGTTGCGCGAGATCAGCCGGCGTACGTCGCCACACTGGAGAAGGCGTTGTTAGACCTGATTTACCTGCATCCAGGTACGGACTCACCGGAGTATTTACAGGAACTGCGCCTGCAAAACTTGGATCAACTCGATCTGGACGAACTGCAACGGCAAGCTGAAGATGCCGGCAGCCCTAAATTGCGACGCGCAGCCGCCATCGTGGCTGAACTAGCTCAAACCGAGGTTCTGGAGTACGAGACGCTGTGAAAGAGTACCTTGTCCAACTCGCTGGCGAACAATCAACGCCGGCCCAAGCGCAAAACGTTGCCCGCGAGTACCTACAGGCCAGAATTCTGGGGAGCCTACAGCGCGCCGGAGCCATGATTCCGCTAGCTTTCCACGGCGGAACCGCGCTCCGCTTTCTCTACGCCAGTGCTCGGTTGGCCGGTGCGGATTTGGTGGGGGTTTAGGGAATGATTCAACAACAGATTCCGTGTGAGTTGAGTACTGTACAAGCTGAGCTTGTCGTTGATGAACCAAGCAGACTTGATATCGTAGCGAATCCACAGGATGGGTTGGCAAAGTGGCGCTTACTTGAACAATCAACCTATGAACTGATCTTGCGCGGAATCGGTAATCGAGAAATTGAAGTTTGGATAGGCGACAGGTCTGTCACCGACGCTGTTCGGGTCGTTGGTGACGGTGCCTATTGTCAGCTCAATTGGGGAAACTTCGTCGGGGCGTCTCGTATACGGGTCGACCTAGCGGGACATACCACAGTTGATCTGCCCGTCGAGGTGCGTTCCTACAACTTAGAGTATCAGACACACTACCGTCGGTTGCTGGATGACCTGGCCGAGAAATTGGCAGCGTTGTGCTTCGCCTACCAAGTGCCCACAACCACACTTGCCGAAGTGAAGGTCCAAGAAACGACCACGCCCTACCTCACCTATCTGTTGGTCGCCCATTTGATGCATCCTCAAAGATTGCCGGCTGCATTACAGAGAATTACCCTTGAACCTCACCGACAGTTAGTACGTGAATCCATTTGGCGCGAGTTCAGTGCTGCACGCAATGTATCTTCTCGTACTATTCGCAGTATCGTTATCCACGGCGAACATTTAGCCCCTTACCAAGGTGGGGCGGCAATCCAGTCATTACGTCAGTCGTTGGCAGGGCACGTTCCCTTACAGCTACACGATGAACGTACACGAATCGACCTAGACACACCGCCAAACCGCTTTGTGCGCCATGCGTTGGAAACGCTCAGCCGCAAGTTGTTGAAGCTAGAGCAGGTATTCGGTGAGGCTAGTCGGAAGCTTAATGAGCCACCGGAACAAGTGCAATCGCTGATTCAAGACTGTCGCCGTTGGTCTCGTGAAGTTGCGGGTTTCCTGCGCGCACCGTATCTCGAAGAGACAGGGCGTCTGGACACATTTCCGCTTCACTCACAAGTATTGCTTAGACAAGATGGCTATCGTCAAGTCCGAGACATGTATCTGCGCCTTTTGCTTACCGCACATGTGAGGTGGACTTCTCTTGAGGATTTACTGCGACTGCCCAACAAAGACCTCGCTACGCTCTACGAATATTGGTGTTGCTTTGCGTTGGCCGACGCCACTGCTAAACTTCTGAAGATCGAACCGGATTGGTCTGGAGTGCTGTCTGTCGAAAGGGGAATCTATGAGATCCGATTGAATCAGCAAGGCCGCTTTCGGATTCCGCTCGGAAATGTTACGCTGGACTACAATCCTTGGTTTAGGCATAATCACGACGGCGGTCACGGCTCCTACTCGGTGAACCTCCGTCCTGATTTCGCATTCAGCCGTGGCGGCCGTCATTGGATCTTTGATGCCAAGTACCGGGTCAATAGCAGCGAGATTATGGAGACGTTCCAGTCGAGTAGCGAAGTAGAAGCAGACGGTGAAGGGGAAGATCAAATTCGCTCTTTCAAAACAGCAGACCTCTACAAGATGCATACCTATCGAGATGCAATCGAAGGCGCTGTGGCAGTTTTCACGCTTTATCCGGGCAACGATTTTCGCGCCTTCGGGACTGATGGAGAAATCTATGTCCAGCCGGCGGAGATGCCGGCAGACTTTTCGGGTGTAGGCGCTGTCCCACTCCTGCCTGGGCAGACAGCCACGCTGGAAGAGTTTCTGAAACGTATTTTCTAGTTTGGGGGGACTGGCATGAGTGATGATCAGACGATAGACACTCAAGCTTTGAACGAACTGATGCGCCGACCTCTGGATGATCCAAGCCTTCTTGATGCATCCGCGTGGCGTGAGACGGTGTTGGCTGTCACTCGACCGTTGCTGGAGCGAGTGCGTCAAGAGTTTGCGCGTAAGCGACCAGGACAAGCGGAATTCAGCTTCTCCGATCGTTCTGACATAAAAAGCAGACGACAGAACTATGATTCGATGTTTGCGATCGAGGATTCAGGATCGCCCAAAGTTGCCGTATCGATCGGCCTCGATGATCGTACTGATGAGCACACCCATCATCTATTCGCCGGTCTTTACCTCTGGGGCCGCAAGGATCACATTGAAGAAGTACACAGCAATCTCAAACGACAGGGCGTGCTGCGTCCCGATGATGAAATCTATCAGAAGTCTGGGAAAGCGTTCAGCGGCACATCATTATGTGCTGGCTTATTTCTCTCCCCAGAGGAAGTGAGCCAAGCGGAGCCCGATGAGCTCGTCGATCAGATCGTCGACACATTGGTGGAATGGGGAGATCGTCTAGCGGAATCGAACGAGAGGCAGCCCAGCAATTCGGAGGAGGTAGCTCAACCAAGGGAGGAGGTAGCACCCTCGACGCCGATCATTGATCGACTCGAGAGCTTCATGTTGGCACGTGGGTTCTTCTTTCCCCGCGACTTACTCGCGAGTTACTACCTCGCACTCCAGAGCAAGCCATTTGTAGTTCTAAGCGGCATCAGTGGTACCGGCAAGACCAAACTGGCGCAGCTATTCTCCGAATTCATGAATCCAGAACCAATGAGTCGAGCCTTTGTACCGGTGCGACCCGACTGGACTGATCCACGTGGGCTAATCGGCTTTCATCATCTACTCACTGGAATGTACCATAGCACCGGCTTCTTAGAACTCCTTCTGTAGGCTCATTGCGATACGGATCGACATCCGCATTTCGTTTTGTTGGACGAGATGAATCTAGCCCGTGTGGAATATTACTTCTCCGATTTTCTTAGCACCATGGAAAGCCGGCAGTTTTCTGGATCTCAAGGAAAGACCGAGGTTGATCAAGCTACATTTCCACTGCACGATCAACCGCGTTGCTTGCTGACAACCGGACATGAAACTGGCGCGGCAGAGTTTTATAGTTCTGAAGCGGATCAAAAAGCCTGTGTAGTCAACTGCGAAGGCTGTCCGTTCGCATGTTTTGTCGAGAGAGATTATTGGCACGACGGCAAAATAGATTATTCGGACGCTCGTACAAGGGGTTTCGACCCTCTCGACTTTGTGCCTCCAAGAGTGACTGTGCCATTGAACGCGTTCTTTACGGGCACAGTGAACGTCGACGAGACGACTTACAGCTTCAGCCCAAAGGTACTCGACCGAGCCAGCGTACTTGAGTTTAACAAAGTCGACCTGGTTCGCTACTTCGAACCGAGAGCAACCAAACAGGATGCACGACCGGCGACCAGCGAGGATTTGGGCCAGTGGACTCTCGATTACAGCTATCCGTTCACCGCCACCGGGCGAAGCAGCTTTGCTAGAGAATCAGCCGAACTGGCTCCATATCGTATACAACTAGCGGCGTTAGTGAAGCTCCTTGCTGAACATCATATGCACTTTGGCTATCGAGTGGCTGACGAGATACTGACTTTCCTGGCCAATTCTCAGCGTTTGGGTGATCCCAAGTTTACATTGCCGAGGGCCTTCGATCGAGCGTTGTTGCACAAGGTCTTGCCGAAATCTCACGGGTCCAGGCCGAGATTGCGCCGTCCGCTGCTGGCTCTGCTGGCGTTTTGCGCGGAGGCTGGCGAGCCCCTGGAAAACGACACTGCATCCAGTGTAAGCGCTCGGATCGATAATCAAGTTGATGATTGGGAAGGCGAGACTGTCGAGACTCTAACCCCCACTATGGATATGGGAGCACGTCTACCCGAGACAGCGCAGAAAGTCTTGCGTTTGCTCAGAGATCTGGATCTAGAGGGGTTTGCTGACGGATTGCAGTAGAGCACGAGAGGAGACGAGACATCCCAAATGAGCGGACAAATCTACTTGCTTCAGGAAGATGGAACATTGCAGAGCTTGAGCGAGCAACCGTACGGCAGCGAGGACTTACTCCAAATGTTGCTGGAGAAGTACCCTGATTTGCTGGCCGGCGACCAGATCGACGAATCGGAACCGCGTCGTTGGCTGCTGGTTTCCCGCGAAGCCGGCGTGCCCAGCGAAGAGGATGGCTACGACCAGTGGTCCCTCGATCATCTCTTCCTCGACCAAGATGGCATTCCGACGCTCGTGGAGGTTAAGCGTAGCAGTGACACCCGCATTCGCCGCGAAGTCGTCGGTCAGATGCTCGACTATGCCGCCAACGCCGTCGTCTACTGACCAGTTGAGACAATCCGCGCAAAGTTTGAAGCCGAATGTGAACTGCGCGAACAAGATCCGGCACAACTGATATATGAACTTGTAGGCACCACTCCCGACGAAGGCGAAGCTGTTCAGAGATTCTGGGGCCAGGTCAAGACCAATTTGCAGGCTCAACGCATCCGAATGGTCTTTGTCGCCGACGAAATCCCACCCGAGCTAAAACGCATCGTCGAGTTCTTGAACGAACAAATGGATCCGGCGGAGACGCTGGCCGTCGAAATCAGACAGTATGTCGGTGAAGACCTCAGAACATTGGTCCCGCGAGTCATTGGTCTCACGTCAGAAGCTCAGCAGAAGAAATCGAGTGGCGCTCGCGAAACCAGAGAATGGGATGAAGACTTATTTCTGGAAGAATTGCAAGCCAGAGGACAAGCCGATCAAGCAGCCGTTGCAGAGGAGATTTTTGAGTGGGCACGAGCCAGATCACTGCGCACTGCCTGGGGATCCGGTAAAGTCGACGGTATCGCTCTCTTTATGGTCGATCAAAGCAGCGGTGCTCACTATACTTTTACGGTGCGTACGGGGTTTAAGAATCCTTATGTTCAATTGCCGTTTGGGTGGATGCAATCGACACAGCTACCTCCTTTTGACAAGGAATCTAAACGACACGAGCTGCGAGAGAGGCTTAACCATATCCGAGGCGTCAATATCCCATCAGATGCAGTCGCTAAGTTCCCTGGCATCCACCTGTCTCAGCTTCGCGACAAGAAGGTGCTGGAGCAGTTTCTGGGAGTGTTTGATTGGTGTGTCCAAGAGATTAGGGCGCCGGAAGAAGAGCAACAGTCATGACGTTGGAGATACTAATGTTCACTGCGCGAATCCTCAAGTGCACGGATAGCCTTTGCCTCAGTTTGCGTGCCTGAACTATATGCAGGTAGAATTATGATCAATTCGCGACGAACTCGAAAGAAAGTTGAGCCATGAGCTTATATGACCGTCTGATCGCTGAAATCTTCCATCGCCACGATGGCCCTAATCACGATGAATTTGAATTCGATCGCGAAGAGATGCGGGAGATTCTAGAAGAGTGGGGCGAGACTGTCAGGAATCTTGGTGATGTTCCGTACTCATACCGTGGTGGCCGGCGGCCCTTTCCTGAAGAAATCACAGCCACAGGCAACTGGGTGATTGAGGGGCGAGGTAGAGGGCGTTATGCTTTCAGACGTCTGGCGAGGAGTCCATACATCTCAGTCCCATCTGATCTTCAAACGATCAACATTCTTGATGCCACGCCGGACATTATCCTAAAGTATGGTAGCACCGATGAGCAAGGGTTGCTAGCCAAGGTGCGTTACAATCGGCTCATCGACACCTTTCTCGGCATCACAGCATACCATCTCCAAGGTCATTTGAGAGCCTACATCGCCGAAAGCGGGCAGATCGAAATTGATGATCTGTATCTGGGCGTGGACACAGATGGAACTCAGTTCGTGATTCCTGTCGAGGCCAAGACCGAGGCCGAATCGCTGGGCGTGATTCAGGTTGTCAACTTGAACGCTTTCGGTCGGGAAAACTACCCGCAGCTCACGCTCCGTTCTGTGGCTGTCAAAGCTTGGGAAGATGGTACAATCTATTGTATCCAGTTCAATGGCGCAGTGGATAGTGATGGAATCGAGGTCATCAAGTACAAACGTTACAGGCTGATCAGAGAAGAGGCACTGGCAAGACGGGTCGGCATCTTACATGCGGGGGAATCTCAATGAGTGATAATGCATTTGACAGAATACAAGCTGGGCGCGAACGTCAGAAGTTAGAGGATAATGCCGTTCATGACTGGTATCAGTTTGTCCTGGCCTACCCCGATCATTTAATCGTCGATATGCTTGACCGGATTCAGGCTGACCAGGACGATCTGATCCTTGATCCCTTCTGTGGCACTGGCACCACACTCGTCGAATGCAAGAAACTCAGCATAGACTCAGTGGGAATCGATGCGAATCCCGCGTCGGTGCTCGCTTCGCAAGCGAAGACCGATTGGAGCCTTGATGCGGACCTGATCAGCCAGCTATGTGACGAAATCCTAGCCGAAGTCGAGCCCATATCTGACGCATTAATTGTGAGCGATACCCCTTTGTTCTCTGGCAATCACGATCATTCATCGCTAGAAAAAACGCTGCTGGAGCAGTCTCCAGAGGGGCAGTATCTCGTCGAGTCAGGAATGGTTCAGCGGGGATGGATTGACGAGATTCCCCTCTACATCTCGATCGCTTTGCTATCTCAGATTAAGGAACCGGATGTCGAGGAGAAGTACAAACGTTTATTGAAAGTGGCTTTGGCATCTTGCATAGTAGAGACAGTAGCTAACGTGAGGTTCGGCCCCGAAATATACGTAGTCGATGGAAGTGGGAGCTACGATGTTGTCTCTGCCTTTAGGAATAAGGTAGGTACTATTACCGATGACCTCAAGGCAATACGTGAGATCCGCCGGCCAGGCGCCACCTCCGTTTTCGAGGGTGACTCGCGAGAGTGTGACTGTATCTTGCAGGACGATGGTATAGATCGCATTGATCATGTCATTACTTCTCCTCCATATCCAACGGAGAAAGACTATACTCGTAATACGCGGCTAGAACTCGTGTACCTTGGCTTTGTTTACGATCGCATCAGCCTCCAGCGTATCAAGAAGCAAATGGTACGATCTCATAGCAAAGGGATTTATAAGAGTGACTCTGATGGTAAATGGGTGGCTGATATTCCTTACATCAAAGTCATTGCCGACGAGTTGCGTGAGAAAATCCAAACTAAGACATATGGTTTTGCTAAGCTCTACCCTCGGATCATTGAGGAGTATTTTGGTGGGATGTATCGGCACCTGATGGCTCTATCTCGCGTCATGCGATCCGGTGGCAAGGCTGCTTATGTGGTTGGAGAACAACGCACGTATCTCCAAACATTTACACCAACCGGCACGATCCTTGCCAAATTAGCGGAAAGACCGGAGGTTGGATTGCGAGTTAACGACGTGCTGGTCTGGCGAGTTCGTCAGGGAACGACAGGTTCCGGCGACCCGATTAAGGAAGAGATCGTCATTCTCGAGAAGACATAACGGGCAATGGAAACGTAAGCCAATCGCGTAGCTCACGATGAACATCCAACTTCTCCTCGCGCCGGCCGCCGCCGGCAAGACCCAATTCTGTATCGAACGCATCCAACAAGTTCGCCGCGACGACCCGTTGGCGCCCATCTGGGTCATTGTGCCGGACGCTGCCGAGGCTAGAGCCTTCCGCCGCCGGCTCGCCCGAACTGGCGGCGCCATCAACGTGCAGACGGGCACCTTCTACACCCTGTACGCCGAACTGCTGGCGATGGCCCACCAGTCCAAGGCGCGCCTCGATGACCCCGTCATCCACCGTCTGCTGCGAACCATCGTGGACGAGCTGCATGAGGCCGGCGAACTTCAATATTATGCGCTGCTTCGCGACAAGCCCGGCTTCTTCCGCGCCCTACGCACCATGATCCAGGAACTCAAGCGCGCCCGCGCCGAGTCCCAAGACTTCCTGGACGCCGTTGAAGATCGTGGTCTTCGCCTGGAAGAGCTGGCCGCCATCTACCTGCGGTACCAGCGCTGGTTCTACAAGTCCGAATGGGCCGACGCCGAAGGGCAGGGGTGGCTGGCGGCCATCGCCCTGAAAGACACTCCCGACCTGTGTGCCAGTTGGCGCCTCCTGGTAGTGGACGGCTTCGACCAGTTCAACCCGACTCAGCTCGAAGTCCTCCGCCGGCTGGCGGCACAAACCCAGGAAACCCTCATCACCATCACCGGTGCCCAGCCGGCGCGCCTGGCCCACCGCCGCTTCGATCGCGCCCGCGACGCTGTGGCGTCCACCCTCGGTGTGGAAGCCCAGCCTATGCCCGATGCCCAGGTTCGCCTGGCGCCGCCGCTGGCGCACCTGGAGGCGACGCTATTTGAACCAACTCCGCCGGCGCCGGCGCCATCTGACGACACACTCACCTTCCTGGAAGCACCGTCGCGGGCCGAAGAAGCGCGCGCCGCGCTCCGCTGGCTCAAGAAGAGCCACGTCCACGACGGAATACCCCTGGACGAGGTGGCCGTCATGACCCGCGATCTGGAACCCTACCGGCCCTTCCTGGAGGAGACGGCCGCCGAATTCGGCTTGCCCTTGACGCTAGCTCAGGGCGCCTGGCTCGATGAGAACCCGGCCATCGCCGCTCTGCTCGATCTCCTGGCCCTCCCGGTCCGCCACTGGCCGAGACGCCGCGTGGTGGAAGCCTGGCGGAGCCCGTACTTCGATTGGTCCACCCAGGGCATCGAGCCGGGGGATGCCGATCTGCTCAATGCTGCAGCGCGCCACGGTCAGGTCATCGAAGGCCTCGACCAGTGGCACGAAGCGTTGGACCGCTTGGCCGAAGCCGACAACGGCGAGGAGGAGACGGTCGCCGGCGAAGACAGCGACGAAGCAGCGGCCGTCTTGGAAGTTCCCCGTGGGCCGGCCGCGGACGTCCTGAAAACCAAGCTTACGGCTTTCGTCCGCCGGCTTACGCCTCCAGACCACGGCACCCTCCGCGACTACACGGCTTGGCTCGAGGGACTCATCGGCGACGACCCTGATCTGGCGCCCGACGAGCAGCCATGGAGACCAGGAGACAGTCTGGGGATTGTGGCTTGCGCACGCCATGACGTCCTTCCCCGTTCTCCACAGAGAAGAAATAGGACCGTCAATGAACATCAACCTCTCACCCCTGCACCTCCGCACCCCTGCCCCCCCGCTCCTCTGCCCCCCGCCGAGCGCGACGTCGCTGCCCTACAGCGCCTGAAAGATGTGGTGCGCAGCCT
>JAANWY010000224.1 GCA_018263655.1 Anaerolineales bacterium
GTGCTCTTCCGATTTCTGGCAAGCAGACGGACTGCTGCCAGTAGTCGCGGCTGCCAGTTTGTAGCGTAGCAATTTTAAGGTGCGTTCGAGTTAGCGGAAACTAAAGATGTCAAAATGAGAGTAATAGCTATTGGTGTTCTTCGGTCGTTTCGTACTCGCCGATGAATCTGACCCATTCCAGGTCTTCCTTTACCGCGTTGTAGAGTCGGCTGTCTGCGGTCCAGAGCTCGCAACCAAGCAATTGCGCCAGCGCCACGTAGTGAGCATCGTAAACCGTTGGTCGGTTGAACTGGTGGGCGATGTCGAGGGCATCTTGGTAAAGTTCGGCGCGAGCCAGCAATGTGACTCGAAAGCGCTCGAAGGTGGAAAGAGTCTGTTTGGCTTCCTCCTGGGTCAACTCGGTGCGCCACACGCGCTTGCGAATAGCATTGGTCACTTCGATAGGCAGGTGTGGCGGTGCAACAACCTCTGTTTCTGCCTCGGTCCAATCCGCCAAAAGTTGAAGAGCGTGAGTTTGATACTCTTCTGGCAACACCCACTTGGCAGCTAGACTCGCGTCAACACAGACTCGCTGGTTGTTCACCTGGTTGTTCACAGTGTTTCTGTCCGTTCCTCACGAGCTTGGTGGATCAGGTCCGCTGACGAGCCTGATAGTTCCTTACCTGTCCGTGTTGCCAATAATTGAGTACGCAATGTCTTTGCGGCTTCGATGGCTTCAAGCTGCGAAGCCGCCTCGACCAGTGACATACGCATCGTCTCGAAGATGGTTTGCTCCTCATCTTCCGTCGATTCGCCGTCGACTGAGCCAATTGGCTCCAAGATCTGAGCTAAATCCTCGGCTTTGATGCGAATTGTGCGTTTGCCGGCGCGGTAGGCGCATAAACGACCGCCGTCTATCCAGCGCCAAACAGTCGGTTCAGACACCTTCAGGATCTCTGCAGCTTCCTGGATGGTTAGGAACTCGCTTTCTAGATCTTTGACAGTGGCCATTGCGTTCCTCTTCTGAAATTACAAGTGTTGCATATCTTGCATGTAGATTCATGCAGATTTTAACTTACGTTGGATTGTCTGTCAAGCTGTCGATCATAGTTTTGGCCAGCGGGTAGGCTGCGCGTGGCGAATTAGCGGAGGGGTGGTCAGCGGATGGCCTGCGGTGCAGTAGTATGGCTGACGCCAATAGCGTGAGGCACAAGCCGTCTGCCTGTGGATCGATTTACCAAATCGATCCACGAGCTGCGGAGGGCGTGTCTGGCACTCTCTTAGCTTTCCTCAAGCGCGTTCTGATTCGGTTCGAACCAATATCCGGTACCCCTGACGGTGTGCAGGTAGCGGGGGTTGGATGAGTCATCCTCGATCTTGCTGCGCAGCCAGCTCACATGAACTTCCAGGGTCCGTGTGTCCCCGTCGTAGTCGTATTCCCACACCTCTCGCATGAGAAACTTCCGACTCAGCACGTCACCGCGGTTACGCATGAAGGTTTCAAGGAGACGGCACTCCTTAGGCGTGAGGTGCTGGGGGGCGCTGTCACCCTTTGTCAGTTGGTGCATCGACAGGTCTAGCACCAGATCGGCGCACCTGAGACAGTTGTCACTTGAGCGCTTGCGGTCGGTGGACTTCTTCCGGTCGGCCATGTAGGTTCCTTGCGAAAAATTAGATTCAGATGATCGTGGGCTCTTCGGGATTTCGCGTGGTCAGGCGTAGTATTGTGTTCGCTCCTGAAGCGGCGCATGAAGGAAGAGAGATAGATGCGAAGCGTCCATAGGTGGGGCAGCCTCGCAAGAGCCGACGTATATTATATCACGGAAGTCTGGCCGACGCAAGATTCCTGGCTCGATGCTCGTTGTCAACTTCCGTATGTAGTATGCTGTGGCGGGGGGTCGATACAGCATGTAGTGCATCCCCGTCGCGCGTTGATCATACCCGAATCGTACGAAAAAATTCATGTTCCGTTGAGTTGTGCAGTGGCGGGGGACGTCATCTACATTACGACAAGAAGGCGGCCGCAGTTACTGCACGTGGTGAGGTCGCCGCTCTTGGCGCGGTGTCGGTCGACGGTGGACAGGCCCACGCGACACCCCATGCACATGCCGTTTTCGAATTGAGCGACTGCAGAGCCCTTCAGCCGGCGAAGATAGTCGTAGGTGCTCAGGACGTCTGGTGGGATCTCGTCGATCAGGTGCGTCCGCCGGCGTTGTAGTTCGGCGAGATCGCTCTCCAGTTGATCTCGTTCTGTCGCGAGTGTGGATTGTGCGCTTTCCCACCCCGATTCGATCTTCTCTAGCGTAGCTTTCCGCTCCTTGACGCGACTGGCTGTCTCCTCGCGAGACATCATCGTCTCCAAGAGACTGTCTTCTATATCGACGCGTCTCTCTTTCAGGTAACGCACTTCCTTCTGCAAGCCGGCCAATTCCTTCGGGTTTGTGACTCGGCCACCGTACAGCCGGCTCTCTTCGGATTCGATCTTGCTGGCGACTGTCTTGAGTTCAAGCTCCTGCTGGCGCTGCTTCTTTTCCAGTTCGTAAAGCTCTGCTTCTGCCTCTTCGAGGGATGCGCGGGCCGCATGGAGTTCCTCGCTCTCACCGAGTTGGCCCTCGACCTTGGCCAGGCGTTTCTCTTTTGCTCGGACGTCATCATCGGCTTGCTGCAGTTGGTAGAGGGTCTCGGCAGTTGTCACAACTTTCTCCTCACACATGCCACGTCGACCTCGGCCGGCGTTGGCGGAATATGTTGACTAAAACGAGGCCGGCGACGAAACCGCCGATGTGCGCGAACCAGGCGACACCGCCCATTTGTGGCATCCCGAGCGAGACGACGCCCTGGAAGAATTGGATCACGATCCAGAAGCTCAGAACGACCACGGCCGGCAGACGAACGATGCGAATGAAGTAGCCTAACCAGAGCAAGGTTTCAACTTTAGCACGCGGGTGCATCAGCAGGTAGGCGCCCAGCACGCCGGCGATAGCGCCGCTGGCGCCAACATTCGGGATGCGCGATGTGGGATTGACGGCTACCTGGGCGCCCGTGGCGGCGATGCCGCACAGCAGATAGAAGACGAGGAACCGGATGTGGCCCATTGCGTCTTCGATGTTGTTGCCGAAGATCCACAGGTACAGCATGTTGCCAAAAAGGTGGAAGAGCCCGCCGTGCATGAACATCGCGGTGAAAACCGACAGAAATGCCGCAAGATCGACCCCGTGTGTCAGTTCGTAGGGGATCACGGCAAAGCGGTAGAGGAACTGATCCAACTGACCGGTGGTCTGGAAAAGCAGTTGGACAAGATAGACAGCAGTATTCAGTCCGATGAGTGCGACGGTGACGAATGGGGAACGGTAGGTCGGGTTGATGTCCCGAATTGGCATCATGGGAATTCAGACTCCTCAAACGTTGTCTTCACAGTGAGCTCGGTTGAACGGCCACGGCAAGTGAGGCACCACACCCACGTTGCCATGCTGGCTTCTGTCACAGAGTGTCTGTCACAGGGTGAATGTATTTAGTAAGCGTTCAGCTACCCTTGCGAAGGTTAGGAAGAACCTTGGCAAGAGGTCAATTTTCGACTGGCGAGGGGCACCTCAACCCGAAAGCGATTGGCAAACCTTCGCAAGGGTCCCCACTACCTGAACAGTTACTGTATTCACAGCGTGAACGTATTCACAGCGTGAACGTATTCACAGCGTGAACGTATTCACAGGGTGAACGTATTCTACAACAATATGGAGCGATGATCAAGCCACTTGGCCTGATGGCCTGATGGGGCGCACTAACAAGTCGTCAGGTGACCGGCACCTACAGCCGAAATGCCGTTGCATATCGTCCACAATCCAGGTGCCGGTCACCTTTTCATGACAAGTCGTTAGTGCACCCTGCCTGATGTTTCCCCATGAGTCCCCAGCGGCTGTAGCGCCTAAGTGCAGGACCAAGCACCCAAGACCTGCCTGCCCACGCACAGGTAGGCCTGAAACAAGTTTCAGCGTCCAGGCGACGTCCTGAGCTCCGTCGAAGGGACGCCGCAACTTGTTGCGGGCTGAGAGCGTGGGCCACCGACTTTACAAACTTGGGATGCGCACGACCCGGGACCTTGCGCCGGGAATGAAAACCGACTACAATACAGTCGTTCAAAATAACAGTAAGGAGTCCACATGCGCGCGGCTGTCGTCATACCAACTTACAATGAGCGCGAGAATATCGAAGAGCTAGTCGGTGAGCTCCAGAACTTATCTGAACCGCCGGCCATCTTCATCGTTGATGACGGTTCTCCAGATGGTACCGGTGAATTGGCCGATGCTCTGGCGGAGGCAGGCTCCAGCATCCACGTGAGGCATCGAGCCGGCAAACTGGGCCTCGGTACGGCCCACATCGCCGGCTTCAAAGACGCCTTGCGCGGCGACTATCAGTACATTTTGACGATGGATGCTGACTTCTCGCACCATCCACAGTACATCCCGGCTTTGATTGAGGCCTGTCATGACTACGATGTCGTCATCGGATCGCGCTACGTGACGGAGGGCGGAACCCGATACTGTCGCTTAAGCCGGCGGGTGTTCAGCCGGACGGCCAATCTCGTGGCACGGGTGGTGCTTGGGCTGCAGGCACATGACTGCACAGCCGGCTTTCGATGCTACCGGCGCCAAGTGCTCGAGTCCACTGATCTGGATGCGATCTTCTCCGATGGGTACTCGTTTCTCATGGAGATGCTGTATCGTATTCAGGAGCAGGGTTTTCGCATCGGCGAGGTCCCCATCGTCTACGAAGATCGCTGGCAGGGCCGCTCGAAGATTTCTCGCCAAGAGGTTTTCAAGGCGATGTACACGGTGTTGCGGTTGGGGTGGAGCCAGCGAATCGGCGGGCCATTGCCATTCTCCAGGGATGGTCGGGAGAGATCCCGATGGAATATGTGAGCTGCAATTTGTGCGGCGCCGATGAGACGGAAGCGCTCTACCCCAGTACATTGGGCCGTCGGGTAGACGTGGCAGAGCCGGCTCACTTGGCTTGCACAAACCAGGGCTACGGTGTCCACCCGCCCATCGTTCGGTGCCGGCGGTGTGGCCTGGTCTATGCGAATCCGCGCCTCAGCGCTGGCGATCTGATCGAGAGCTACACCTCTGTTGTCGACGACGTGTATCTGGAGGAGCGCGGGGGCCGCGAACTGACCTTTCGGCAACATCTAGACCACCTCGAATCGCGGCTGTTCTTGAATGGGCCCGGGCGGCTGCTAGATGTGGGTTGCCACGTTGGCGTTTTTCTGGAAGAAGCTCGATCCAGGGGCTGGGATGCCTGGGGGGTGGAGCTATCGGAGTGGGCGGTCTCGCAAGCGCACCAACACGGTTTGCAAGTCGTTCAAGGGACGCTGGCGGATGCGGAATTCCCCGACGAGCATTTCGATTTGGTGACGTTGTGGGATGTGATCGAACATCTACCGGATCCGATGGGAGACTTACGCCGGGTGGCCCACGTTGTTCGGCCGGGCGGCTGGATTTGTGTGCACACGATGGACATTGATAGCCCGTTTGCGCGGTTGATGGGTGAGCGGTGGCCGTGGTTGATGGAGATGCACCTGTACTATTTCTCGCGTGACACGCTGGGCGCCATGCTGGGCCGGGCCGGCTTTCGGGTGGTGGAGGTGAGTGCGCAGGGTAGAATGCTGCGCCTCGGCTACGTGATCTCGCGCCTGGTACCGTACAGCGCGACCCTGGCCCGCGCGCTGCGTAGCGCGGTGCAAAGGTTGGGCCTCGCGCGTTTCCCCATCCCGATCAACTTTGGTGATCTTTTCACTGTCTATGCGCGTAGATACGCGTAGCGCGTAGATACGCGTAGCGCGTAGATACGCGTAGCGCGTAGATACGCGTAGCACGTAGGAACGCGTAGTTGTGTGGCCTCACGGTCACTTGGATTGACGATGGGGCGACTGGATTGATTGACTTGTGAGAGGTGTGAGTGTGACCGATCTTTGGTTGTTGTTAGGTTCCTTCTATCGACAGGAGGAAGGGCAGAGCTGGTTAGAGTACGCTCTTGTGATCGTGCTGGTTGCGCTGGTCGTCATCGTCGTGCTGACGTTGCTTCGAGAACCCATCGATTTGGCATTTCAGTTGATCTTCGGTTAGTTGTGTGGCTGTAACCGTTTAGGTAGTGGGGACCCTTGCGAAGGTTTGCCAATTGCATTCGGGTTGAGGTGCCCCTCACCAGTCGAAAACCGGCCTCTTGCCAAGACTACTTGTAACCTTCGCAAGTCTGGCTGAACGCTTACGTTGCCGTTAGTTCACGGGGCGCAGAGGTGAATTGGGACGCGTGAATGGCATGCCGTGGCCGCGCCTGCGAGATGCGATCCTCGATCTGCTGTTTCCTCCGAAGTGTGTTGGCTGTGGCGGCCGAGGGCAGTTGCTGTGTGAGGATTGCTCCGCATCTATGGAGAGGATTTCTCCGCCGCTGTGTCCGAGGTGCGGCCGGCCATGGTCACGCCCCCAGCTTTGCAGCGTGTGTCAGAAAACGCAGCCGACGATTGATGGTATTCGGGCGGTGGCCTACTTCGAGGGGCATCTGCGACGTGCGATTCATCAGTTCAAGTATTGGGGTGTCCAGGCGTTGGCGGCTCCCCTGGCCGAACTCTTGGTGACGTATCAGACCGAACACCGGCTGCCGGCGGACATGATCATGCCGGTGCCACTACACCCTGAGCGGGAGGCTGAGCGAGGCTACAATCAGGCGGGTCTGTTGGCGCAGGCTTTGGGGCGGCGAATCGAACTACCCGTCGTCGGGACGGCGCTGTCGCGTGTCAAAGTGACGGTGCCCCAGGTCAACTTGGATGCGGAACGGCGACAATTGAATGTGGCCGGCGCTTTCCGTGCTGACGGCCAACGGGTGGCCGGTCGACGTGTTCTGTTGATTGATGATGTGTGTACCACCGGCGCGACGATGGAAGCCTGCAACGGGGCGCTCCAGGCGGCGGGAGCACAGAGCGTCTGGGGGTTGGCGCTGGCTCGTGGCCGCTGAGTGAGTTTTCTGAGACCGTAAGCGTTCTAGCTACCCTTGCGAAGTTCTTGTATGGTAAGCGTTCAGGGGGTAACTCATGGAGCATCCCTTCGACAGGCCCTTCGACAGGCCCTTCGACAGGCTCAGGACGCCGCTCAGGACGCCGCTCAGGACGCCGCCTGAGTAGACCGAGGTGAAGCCGAGGTCGTATCGAAGCGACGTCCTGAGTTCATCGAAGGGGGTGCGGCTTGTTCGAAGAACCGTCGCAAACCCGCACCCCTCGATACGCGCTCAACGTCGTTTCGCGCTACTCGGGATGCTAGTCGTGATACCTCCTGAACGGTTACCTTTTATGCTCGTCGAAGGTCTCCTGTTATGCTCGTCGAAGGTCTCCTGACCGAGACGTGGGGGCATTGAGGCCGACCTGAGACCTTCTAACGCGATCGAGGCTCTTAGAGAGAGGAAAGGAGTTTATCGATGGAACTGCGTGTCAGTAGTCATGATATTCAAGTGACGGATTATGTTCGGGACTATATCGACAAGAAGGTTGGCAAGTTAGATCGATACCTGCCGGAGATCACTGAAGTGCGGGTCGATCTGTCGACGGAGAGCACACGGAGCACTGGCGAACTCCAGGTTGCGCAGATAACGCTCCGTACCAATGGCAAGTACATCCGTGCTGAAGAGCAGACCCAGGATATCTTCGCCTCTATAGACGCCGTTCTGGACAAGCTGTATCGCCAGATCGCGCGCTACAAGGGGAAGCGCGAGGATAGGTGGAAGGGTAAGGGCGCCTACCAGGCTGAGCCGCTGCCCATCGAGATGGAGATGGAACTTGAGGAGGAAGAGGAAGGGGCCATCGTCCGACGCAAGCAGTTTCGGATGTACCCGATGGATGAGCGAGAAGCGATCGAGCAAATGGAGTTGCTGGGGCATTCCTTCTTCGTGTTCCACAACGCCGAAACCGGTGACGTCAACGTGGTGTACCGCCGTCGAGACGGAGACTATGGCCTGATTGTACCGGTGCCGGCGTAGAATTCGTTCCAGCTTGACGCCCGGCGACCGGCGGTGGACGGCCCGCGAACCCCAGAGGGGCGGGTCCTCCACTGTCGGCCGCCGGTTGGTTTTTGGGGGGTGATTGGTACATTGGGTTTAGGAGCAATACCCGTGAATGAACGGTAGAGCCGCTCACTCTCCCGCAGGTTTGAACGGCTTTTGGCCTGCAAATGCTACTTCTCGAAGCAGTTTGACATTCCAACACAGGCTATGCCGTAACCTGCGGGAGGGTAACCGGGATTCGTTCACGGGTATTGGGGTTAGGAGTTGTGGGGAACATGACTGAGCAGAAAGTGATCCTCGTTGTCTGCACTGGCAATCTGTGTCGGTCGCCAATGGCCGCCGGTCTCCTCCGCCATCGGCTGGAAGTCGAGGAGCTGGGCGATGCTTACGCGGTGCGGTCGGCCGGCACCTGGGCCGTGACCGCTCAGCCGGCGGCCGGACATGCACGGCGGGTGATGGCTGATCGGGGAATTGACATCACGGATCACGTCGCGCGGGACGTCACGGCTGAAGCTGTTGCTGAAGCAGACTTGATTCTCGTGATGACTGAGGCGCACCGAGAGGCTGTCGTGGCCGAGTTCCCGGATGCTCGCGTCAAGACATATCTCATGAGCGAGATAGTCGATAAACACTACGATATCGCTGACCCCTACGGCTCCAGCTTGACGTACTACGAATATTGCGCGGGGGATCTGGCCACCATCATCGATGAAGGCTTCGAACGGATTCTGAATCTGGCTGACGGGGATGATGGTCCGCGAGCTGAATCTTGAAGATCATGACGCCATCTCTCTGATACACAGGCTCGTATGCTGGACTTTCCATGAGCACGGTCGGATCAAGGCGTTCACCGCCGGTCGCGCCGATGTAGACGTGCGTGATTCCGTTGGCGCGGAGCATGTTCAGGGTTTCCGCGCTATCCGGGGGCTGTGATGTCACTGCGCGGTGGAAATCTCTGACCCGGGTGGGGTACCCCGGATCGCGAGGCACTTCTAGGCCGTAGATGGCCGGCGGGACCGTGTTGCGTCGGCCGGCCAGGTACGGAATCCACCAGCCGGCGTCGTCGCCGACGACGGTGTGTCCTCCAAAAGCGGTGAATGAGTTGACGAGGAACTTGGCGCCGTCTGGCGTGTATTCCCGGATCCACGCCATCGCCTCGCCGTCTGCCGGCGTGACGAGCTGATACGCGTAGTCCAGGTCCATCAACCGCAGGCGAGCACCGATTAGCCCCGCGACGACGATGAGGACAGCGGCCGCGAGCCGGCTGTAGGAGGGCCCTCTCCCCCCTAGCCCCCCTCTCCCAACTTTGGGCGAGGGGGGAACACGGCTCGTAGTAACGCCTTCAGTCGTTGAACGCCGAGCGCGAAATCGTTCCTCAATGCCAGCGACTTGCTCGATGATGTCTCCGATGATGTCTCCGATGGTGTCTCCCAAGCCGGCGCCGGCCAGCATCGACAGCGGCAGGTACAGCGCAATTAGCAGCATGAAGTTGTGTACCACACCTGCGCCAGGCAATCCGACGACATTCGGGTTGGCCATCAGAATGAGCAGCGCGGTCCAAAGGCCGGTCACGAGGGCGAGAGGCCGGCGCCGCCAGAGGCTCCACAGAGCGCCGGCGACGGCCAGCACGATCAGCCAGGCTGGCACGTAGAGGAGGACTTCGCCCACTGCGTTGTAGGCAGTCTGGAAATAGGTTGCCCGCGAGCCGCTGCTGAGCCGGCTGGCCAGTATTCGAGGTAGGAGGCCGCGCCACAGGTTGACAAGCCACGGGGTAAGGAGGGTGCCGGCGATGAGTCCGACGACGCCGGCTCGCAGCCAGGCTCTGACGAGCCGCACACGCGTCACACTCAACCACACCAGATACGCCAAAGCAAACGGTAGGAACAGCAGCGTGACCAGGTAGTGTGACAAGAACAGGCCGGCGACCCCGATGCCGGCCAGCAGCAGCCGGCGCCAGGTCCGTGCTTCGCCCGTAGTGGCCTCGATCAGCAGTGTTGCGGCCACGGGCAGCACGACCATGCCCGTGAGCTGTGTGTACCGCCCCCAGTTGACATAAAACGCCGGCATCGGTGAGAGCAGGCTGGCGATGAGCACTGCGATGGTGCCGGCCCACGCGCTGCCCCCCAGCCGGCGCACAAGCGGGTAGAGCGCCAGGCTGGCCAGCGCATTCAGAATCTGTCCGACGACGATCACCGATTCTAGAATAGGTACGCCCGTCAGCCAGTGAAACAGCGCCACGTTGCTGTGAAACCCGAAGTGGTAAGTGAAGCTTTCCAATGGTACGTATGGCTCCCAGGATTGAAAGAGCCCGCCGTGATCGACCAGCAGTTGGGCGATGAGGGTGTGGTGATAAGAATCGCCCCACATGGGTGCTGGCAGGTCGCGCACGGTGAGGAGTCGGGCCGCGAGGCTGATGGTGAGGATGATGAATAGCAGGGGGGCGGGGGGGCTGCGGAGAGGGGGGGCTGGGGAGAGGGGGAGCTGGGGAGATGGAGGGGCAAGGTGAAGCCAGCGGTGGAGATTGGGTAATGCTGCCAGAACGATGGAAAGGATTAGGAGCACGATAACTGAGCCTCGGCTGAGGTGCAGGCCGGCCAGCGATGCGAACAGGATGAGGAGAGGGGCGATGGCGACGCTGAGGCCGGCCGACAGGATCACAAACTCCCAGCCTCCAATCCCCAGCCTCCAATCTCCACTCATAAAGTTGGACGAGGTCCCCTGCACAACGCTGGACGAGGTCCCCCGACCAACGCTGGACGAGGTCTCCTGCACAACGCTGGACGAGGTCTCCTGACCGATGTCCCCTACGCCTCGGTCGGGATACCTTCGGCGATTATGAAGGACTTCTGTGGGGCTACTTAGCTTCCAGCTCAAAACACTCAGCACAGCGGCGCCGGGCATCAGGAAGAGCAGCATCGCCAGGGCCGCCGTGCCGGCGTGGCGCCACAGCCCGTACCCCAGGTCGTGTCCAGTTTCGAAGATAGTGTACTCGGCGTAGGTGCGGAAATGCAGATCGCCGGCTTGAGGCTGGCCGGCGATGTAGGCCTGTCCGTCGCTGTAGCTGTCGATCGGGCTGGCCCACACGGTGATGGCATTGCCGGGCTTGGCGTCTGTCGCCTCAAAGAAGAAGTAGTAGGATTGCGCCTGTGAGTTGCTCAGCGGTGGGAAGGTGAAGGTCCGATAGGCGTTGTCCTCGATATCAGCGGCGTTGAAGGTGACGGTAGCGAGATCGTGGCCGGCATCCGGGCTTTCGCGCAAGTGGAAAGCCACTGGGCCGCTGTTCGTGCGAGCGTAGGTGGCCAGGAACACATCGATGCGGTTCAAGCTGCTCTCTCGGGCGACGAACGTCTGGCCGACGGTCTGCGCGCCCCAGATTTCGCCGGCCGGCTGGCTGTGGTGCGGTTGGCTGATGTCGCGCTGGGGGACGCAGCCGGCGAGGAGGGTGAGTAGGGATACAAGGCTAGCCCAACACAACCATCGAGCTGCTGGCTTGTGCTCTGACGACCAGGCTGACCGGTGTTCCTCACCCATCGGCTGGTCTGCGTACAAGGTAAAATGGTCCCCATCGTACGGGTGTCGGGCCTGAGTCGGTGTCCCAGGTGTGCGCTGCTTGCACCGCGTAGCCTACTTCTTTGATCCGCTGGGCGAAATCGTCACCATATTCCCAGATGTGACCGTATCCCAAAAATGTTGTATCTCTCACCCGATGTGATTTCGTCAGTCCTTTCGTTTGGGGTACGACGATGATTCCAATGCCGTCCGGTTTCAGAATTCTGTACAACTCGGATAGCGCCTGTCGGTCGTCTGGGATATGTTCCAGGACGTTGGAGCAGATGAATGCATCTATAGTGCGGGAGCGGAGAGCGATGTGGGTGGCGTCGCATCGAACGTCGACCCACTTGAAGCGATCCACTGCGACGTAGCACAGCTCGGGGTGTTGGGCGAAGTACTGCCGTGTTGCCGGCGAGGGCCCAATCTCCAGCACCGCCGGCTTGGTTTTTGCAGCCGGCAGGTGCTGTTCGAACAACTTCACCAGGACGCGGGTCTGGGCAGTCGAGCCACATCGAAAGCACAACTGATCTGGCAGAAGTTGGTTGGCGGAAACGGCGGCCCAGTAACCGAATCTGCGCCCCTGCCAGCCACACAGGCTGCACGCCACGCGAGGCTCCGGGCGCAATCGATCTTGCAGCCTGAGGCCGGCGTTGAGGACGCGGGCAACTAGGTTGTTGACGAGACGATATGGGTTTCTGAAGAGGGCTGCTGGTGACTGGGGGTGGAAAAAGAGAAAGAGCCCCAAATTGAGTTGTTTGAGCAGTGATGATTCTGATCGTGTCATCTAAGATGGATCACCTTCTCTGCTGCCCGATGAAGGGAGCGCTCCAAGATGCTTGTATCGGCCAAGGAGGGCGATGGGGGTCTCCAGCGGACTCAGCACTTGCTGTAAGTCCGTCCACGATGCCCGCCGGCGGCGCTGAATCTCGCGGCGCTTGCGCCACGCCTCGGGCAGGCGTCGGAAAGCGGCCAGCCGGCCACGCAGAGCAGCGGTCTCGCCCCGCGCCAACAGCGAATAGGGGATCGATCCCAGGTCGTACAGCAGGATCAGCGGCAGGTAAAGCCAGAAGTGAGGGCTCGGGTAATTCTTGACGACGGTCCAGACTTTGTTGCGCGCCAGGTGGAAGTTCTTGAAGGGCGATGCCTCGCGGGTGGTGCCGGAGTGCACATGATAGACGCGCGCCTGGGGCACGTACACCGTGCGCCAGCCCATGAGTTGCGAGCGCCACGATAGGTCCACGTCCTCCAAGTAGATGAAGTAGTCTTCGTCGAAGAGACCCACATCGTCGAGCATTTTACGGCGGTACAGGGCGGCGCCAGCGCAGGCGGCGAAGACGTCCATCGGCTCATCGACGTCGTGGGTCTCTGGCACGCCCCCTAGCCGGTCCCAGGCGATCCCGACTGGGTCCACATTCACGCCGGCCGAGTTGATGACCTCGGGCTGATGGGCGAACAGCATCTTCGAGGCGCAGGTGCCGATCCGTGGATCGCTCTCCATCGTGTGAACCAACTCCTCCAGCCAGTCCGGCTCGACCCAGGTGTCGTTATTCAACGTGGCCACCAGCGGTGTGTCGGTGTCGCGGATGCCGACGTTGTTGGCCTTGGCGAAGCCGAGATTTTCGCCGGCTTCGATCACGTCCACCGAGGGGAATCGGTCGCGCACGAAGGCGACGGACCCGTCGGTGGAGCCGTTGTCCACCAGGATGACGTCAAAGCTGGGATACGTTTGCGCCAGCACGCTGGTGAGACAGCGTTCCAGGTAGTGCTTGCCGTCGAAATTGACGATGACGATGGAAACGTCTGGGGTCATTGACTTTCTTTTCGTATGCGTACGAAGACAGCTTCTGGCCCAACCGGAATGTGTGCGTTGTCTTCGTCGATCTCAACATTCACCAGAACTGGGCGCGTTGTCGTGTAGCGGTCGCCCTGTTCGACCCGTAGCGCTGTGACGGACGTCCCGGACACGGGTAGTGAGATGGTGTGTGCCTCATCTGTCTTGGACCACACGACCCAGTTCTCTTCTCCCTCTTGCGGCCGGCGGAATCGGTACGCCTCCACGCCGGGAAGATCTGCCGGGCTTGGAGCGCCGCCCACAAATTCCGCCATGATCTCGAAGACCTTCAGCCCGGGCTTCGGCTGGTGATCTAACGTCACAAGTCCGCGGTCGATGTCGCTCCAGCCGGCCGGCCAATCCGAAAAGCCGTACCAGTACAGGCGGTCGATCTCGCCGCTGCCCAGTGTACGAGGGATATCTTGCGTGATGAAGGTGTAGCGTTCTTGCCGCGTGTCCCTGTCCCCCATGCGGTCCGGCATGTAGGCTTCGGTCAGCCACATCGGCTTGTTGTCGATGTTGTGGTCCGCCATGATGCTCTGCAGCTCGCGGGCCTTGGCGGCTGCCGTCGGCCAGTTCGTCTGGAAAGGCTTGAACCAGTGGAATCCGACTACGTCGGTGTATGCGCCGCCGCCGGCTGTCAGAAAGTCGTCGAAGAAGCTCTCGATGAACCAGTGATCGAATTCGGTATACGCGAGTCCGCCCAGCATCACCGTCGCGTCCGGGTTGACGGCTTTGATCTCCTCGTAGGCGATGCGCAAGAAATCGACGTACTGCGGTGCGATGTCGCCCCAACACCCGCCGAAGGGCCAGGTGGGCTCGTTGCCACCCATTTCCGGTGGACGTTCGGTGTCTTCTTCAAGGTCAACTTCGGTTTCGCCATCCACTTCGTTTCCGATTTCCCAGATGTGGACGTTGAAGGGCGGCCGTGAGTAGTGCTCGGCCGCGGCGCGCACAAACTCCCGCCATTCGGGTTCCAGCCCGGGGAACAAACCACCGCCGCAGGCGAACGGGGTCGCCCAGCTTGGATAGGCCACAATGCCGACGATTGGGTCCAGGCCATACTCGCCGTAGTCCTGCAAACGTTCGTCGTAGCGTGTCCAGTTGAAGCTGTCAGGTTCCGTGTTGGTTGGCTCGATTTCGCGCCAGTAGATGTGCGTGCGGATGGACGTGAAGCCGGCACTCCGGACACGAGGGAGATCGTGTCCGACGACCTCGGCGTATCTCACTTCGTCTTCCTCTTGAAATGGCGCGAACTCCGTGCCCAGGACAACGGTCGCAGCGGACGTGGCTGTGGCTGACCAGTTGCGCATGACGAGGGGGATTTGGACGGTCTGGGTGGCAGTCTTTTGGAGATTGGGGATTGGAGGCTGGAGGTTGGAGATTGTTGCGTTGGCGGGTGGCTGGACTGTCGCTAGTGTGGCGGCCGACAGCACAATTGCCAGAATGCTTAGCAAAGCTAGTTTCGGGTGGGATTTGAGTCTATCGGGCTGCATCCTTTGTCCTCCTCGGTCAGTCGTTCGTGCTCCTACGGTAGCCGCTCACCTGCGATCATATTGATGCACCTTCGCATCGATCTCTTTTACGGCCCGCCCGTCTACCAAGGACCCGTCCGCCGGCTGCGCGGACAAGCCTGCCGCTCTGCTCAAAATGACAGACCCCCCGTCTCCAGTCTCTATTTCGCAAGCCCGCGCTGCTCCAACTCGGCCTTGGCCTGGTCGACCAGATCGCTGCTCTCTTGCCGGCGCACCCAGTCGATCAGGTCGCGCATGCCATCTTCGAACTGCACCTGGGGCTCGAAGCCGAGAGTCTCGCGGATGCGGGTGATGTCGGCGTAGCAGTGGCGGATGTCGCCGGCCCGATACTGATCGACGATCTCGGGATTGATGTCGACACCCAGCCCTTCCGCCAGGCTGTGAGCCACGTCCAGCACCGTAGTCTGCCGGCCCGTCCCCACGTTGAACACGCCAAAGTTCGCCTCGTCGCGCTCCAACGCCAGCAGGTTGGCCTGCACGATGTCGCTGACGTGGACGAAGTCGCGGCTCTGTTGGCCATCCTCGAAGATCAGCGGTGGGTTGCCGTTGAGGAGCCGGCTGCTGAAAATCGCCGCTACGCCGGTGTACGGATTGCTCAGCGCCTGCCTCGGCCCGTAGACGTTGAAGTAGCGCAATGCCACCGTCGGGATATCGTACGCTCTTCCGATAGACAGGCACATCAGCTCCTGGTCCATCTTTGAAATCGCGTAAATCGAGGTTGGGAAGAGAGGTTTGTCTTCACTAGTTGGGATCGGCTCGAGTTTGCGATTGCAGGTTGGAAGGTTGGAAGGCTGGAAGGTTGAACCTTTAGCCTTTGACTTGGAACCTTCAACTGGTACTGGGCAGCGGACCTCCCACTCGCGGGCTTCGAGTTGTTCGTCCGGGCGCAGTTGCGGATGGACGACCCAGTGGACGGGGCACTCGTAGGCGCCTTCGCCGTAGATGGACATGGACGAGGCGACGATGAGTTTCTGGACGGTGTGTGGCTCGTTGGCCAGGATTTCCAGCAGCACACCGGTGCCGGCGGTGTTGGCATTGACATAACGCGTCACTTCGTACATCGATTGGCCGACGCCGACCTCGGCCGCCTCGTGATAGACGACTTCGACGTCTTGCAGTGCTTTTCGCAGCGCGGCCTTGTCTTGCACGTCGCCGCGGACGAATTCGACTTCTGGGTTCAGGTAGGCCGGCGGGCCGTCCACCGCGCCGTGCACTTGCGGCACCAGCTCATCGAACACCCGCACGTCGTGCTCCCGTTCGATGAGGGCGTCAACCAAGTGCGAGCCGATGAAGCCGGCGCCGCCGGTGACGAGTATTTTCATGCGTTGTTGTCTCCTCTGAAAATGTCAGTGAACAGTCAGCAATTCCCGTTATAGGGTTCGTAGTGACGACTTCAGTCGTTCATGCTGCACAACGAGCGACTGAAGTCGCTACTACGAACCTATTCCGCATAACAATGGCGCTAGAGCGGGAATTCCTGGTGAACAGTGGACAGTAAACTTATACGTAACAGGTCATCGCAAGATTCATCCGTGGATGGCGAGCAGACGGCCAGAAACGTCCCCACGGACAGAAGGAAACCCTGTGCTGAGTGTAGCCGAAGTAACAGATGTTCAACTTTTTTGTTTTTGTCCGTGTTTCTTTCCGTCCGTGGGGGACTGGTGATCGCCCCTCATGGTGATCGCCCCTCAGCTTGGGGTGTATTACGTATAACGGAACAGTGAACAGTAAGTGTCGAACGGTTGACGCAAGACGAAACACGCAAGACGTACGATTTTCATTAGAACTGTCTGGGAGCTAGTCGTTTCTGTAGAAATCTAAGTGTGTAGTACGCCAGCCGGCGCCACCCCCCACGTCGATAGTGGAAGCTCGCTTCTTGAAACAACTCGCGCAGGCCTTTGGTCTCCGTCTCGGCAGCCACGGCCGGAGCCGGCATTGCACCTGACGTAAACACGGGCATGTCGATAGGATCCCGCTGCCATGGCGAGCGGCAGAACTGATCCAGCGGTTCGATGGTTTGGTCCCAGGTGAGTCGCTCGCGAACCAAGCGCTGAGCGTTCTCGCCGCGCCGGCGGATCTCAGCTGGAGAGTCGAGCGCCTCCTCGATGGCTGTGCGGATCGCGGTGCGGTCTTCGGGATCGACGACCCAGCCGGCTTCGTATTCCGCGATGTAGTGCGAGAGCTCGGCGTAGTCCTGGTAGATCACCGGCAGGCCGCACCACAGATACTCGACGGTGCGCGTCGTGAACGCCAACTCGCGCTCTGGATTGCGCCCCATCACGTCCAAGGCCACATCCGCGCGGCGGTATTCCTGGATCAAGCGGTCGTGGTCGACCATGCCTTCCAACGTCACGTGCGAGCTGCGGCGCAGTTTCTTTTCCAGGTCATCGAAACGCTCCAGGTTGCCGATTTGATCCGCGTAGCCCGGATGCCGGCCCCCGAAAAATCGAAGCTGTCCTCGCTCTCTGTCGGACATCGTCTCGACCAGAACCTCCAGGCCATTGAAAGGATCTTGCCATGGCAGGAATACGCCACCGTAGACGAAAGTCGGTTCGCCGCCAGCCCATTCGTGGTCAGGTAGCTCAGGTGAGAGAGAGATGGGGATGGAGGGGATCATGTTGTCCGTCACGGGGATGCCAGCGGCCAAGAGCCAGCTCAGAAAGTACTGGCGCTGCTTCTCGCCGGCGCAGATGAAGAAATCGGCCTTGCGGATGGCGTTGAGCTTTTCCTGAATGTTGGCCGCACGCGTGCTGTGGTCCTGAAATTCTCGCTCCAGCAGGTGCGGACCGTGGAAGTCCAAGACGGTGGGGATATCCAGCTTCTGCGCAAGCTGCATCGATGGCCAGTGGCAGACCACAACCACGTCAGGTTGGGCGCGCTGCACCACGCGGCGGACCGCGCCGATGTCCCAGGCGTATTCGGCATA
>JAANWY010000225.1 GCA_018263655.1 Anaerolineales bacterium
GGGGGGCGGAATCTCTGTGCAGTCCTTCTCCCAACTCGGCACAGACGCCATCATCAGATACAACGTCATTGCCGGCAACTCCGCCACAAAGGGAGGCGGCATTTACCTCAACGGTGGGATGGGCTTTACCGATGGGTTCCAGGGTGATGCCTGGATCAGCACCAATCTGATCACGAATAACTCCGCTACGGTGGACGGTGGTGGCGGCATCTGGGCCGACATGTTCTTTCCGGGTGATGACCTCACCATTAACGATAACATCATCACCAACAACTCCGCCGCTTCCCTCGGATGGGATGGTGGTGGCGGCATCTATGTCGGTAGTAACATGGGAACCGCAACGATCAACAACAACACCATCTCTGGGAATACCGCCGATAGCGATTACTCCCATGGTGGCGGTATCTTCGTTGACGAGGCCATTCCCACCAACATCAGCGGGAATATCATCACTGACAACAAGGTCAACTCTGCAAACGGTGGGGGCGGCGTCTATCTGGCCAATGAGTTTGGACTTGGCCATGATGCGGACGTGGCCATCACTGCCAACAACATCTTCAGCAACACACATAGCTACCAGGCCGGCGACATCATCGTCGTCGGCGCCCCGAATGACCTGACCAACAAGCGCGCGTCAAGTACCTCCGCCGTCAACGCTGAAAACAACTACTGGGGCACCACCGATGCCGGCACCAGCGAGGAGCACATCTACCATTTCATCGACGACTCCTCCGTGGGCGTGGTGGACTACGACCCCTTCGCCGGGTCGCCCTTCGATGCCCCGATCCCCAACCTGTTCATCGACGACGTGAGCGTGAACGAAGGCGATGCCGGCCTGGCCAGCGCCACCTTCACGGTGTTCGTGTCGGAACCCGTCGACCGTCTCGTCGCCGTTGACTACACCACCCAGGACCTGACGGCCACCGCCGGCAGCGACTACGTGGCCACGAGTGGCTCGCTGGCCATCTTCCCCAACACCATCAGCCAGACCCTCGCGGTGGAAGTGATCGGCGACCGGCTGGACGAGCTGGCCGAGGACGCGTTCAACGTCAAACTCAGCAATCCGGTGAATGCCACACTGGCGGATGACACGGGGATGGGCCGGATTGTGGATGAGGAGACGGACACGTGGAGCCAGGTCACGCTCAGCGCGCTCCAGGACAACACGCTGTACGAAGACGCCGGCGGCGCCCTCAGCAACGGCGCGGGGCAGCACTTCTTCGCGGGGAGCAACGCCGGCGGGTCCATCCGGCGCGGGGTCATCGCCTTCGACTTCGACCCCGACGGCAACGGCTTCCCCAACATCCCGGCCGGCTCCACGATCCAGAGTGCGAGCCTGCGGCTCTACATGTCGCGGACCAGCCCCTACGCCGGCCCTCAGGAGATCGCGCTGCACCGGCTGCTGGCCGACTGGGGTGAAGGCACGTCGGATGCCGGCGGGGAAGAGGGGGGCGGGACGTCGGCCACGGCCGGCGACGCCACGTGGCTGCACAGATTCTACGATACGGACGCCTGGGGCGCAGCCGGCGGCGACTTCGATCCCACCGTCAGCGCCAGTACATCGGTCGATGGGGTGGGAGCCTACACCTGGGAATCGACGCAGTTGGTGGCCGATGTCCAGGTGTGGTTGGACAACCCGTGGTTCAGGTATGGTTGGCTGGTCCAGGGCAACGAGGCAGAGGTTCAGACCACCAAGCGGTTCGATACCCGGGAGAACGAGATACCCGAAAACCGACCCCAGTTCGTGGTGGTCTACGATCCCCCGGATGTGCCATCGCCCGACCTCAACGGCGACGGGGTCGTGGACGTGGAGGACGTGGGAGGGATCGCCGGCTCGTGGGCCGCGACGGACTCGGCCTCGCTGGTGCAGTTCGATTTCAACGACGACGATGTCGTCAACATCATAGACATCATGTCCGTCGTGAGCCAGATGGATTGAGGGTGATCCTGCCCGGCACAAGGGCCGGGCAGGATCAATCGGCTGTTGGGCTGCTGGAAGTGCTCCGGCGAGTCATGGCTCGGGCGGGTGCCAACCGGCGCCCATCCACCGCCGGCGCGCATCGACGATGACCTCGTTGTTCATGTTCAAAGCGATAACGGTTGCGCGGCCCACGGCTGTCAGACCAACGATATGAGTTTCGGAGGCGTCCCAGGAGAAATGATCGGTCCAGGCTCGAGTACGAGGATTGAAGAGAACGATGGTCTCACCCGTAAGTGGGTCATGGCCCGCGGTGGCGCTGCCCTTGAATTCGTTGCAGCGCCGGCAGGCATAGCACAGGTTGTCAAATGTAGTCGGACCGCCTTGCGCCTGTGGAACGATGTGGTCAACTGTCATGGGCTGCCCGGTGTTCGCTTCGGTGGTGTGGCAGTACGCACAGCGCTGATCATCGGCCGCAAGGAGTTGCTCTCGCAGGCGGGCTGGAAGATAGCGGGTCATGTCGCGTCGGACAACAGTTCAGCCGGCGCTACGTCATGTCCGCGCCAGCGCAACAGTGCTGCTGCATGGACCTTGCACAGCATAGAACGGTCGAACTCGATACGCAACCTGGTCAATTCGCCCCGTTCGTCTTCCGATAGGACGCCGTTGGCGTTCTTGTCCAATAATTCCTGGTAGCGTTCCATGTCTGCGTCTGACTTTCGGCGACGAGCGATGCGCCACAGTTTCTCGTCTTCTAGACGGTCCAGCGCCGCCAGATCAGCCTGGAACTCAGCCGGCGCCTCCTCCCAGCGTGGAGGGCTACCGACTCTGATTGCATGCAGCACTACATCATCCAGGGGACGACGAGTGGCCTGTGCAGTTTGCTGCAGGCGCGTGTACAAGTCCTCTGGCAATCGAATTCTGACTGTCTGTGTAGTCATCTTGCACCTCGGCAATCAGGAAAACACCAGAACCGCACGAATCTGTGCTACGAAGTATAACGGATAGGCGCCTACCGGTCAAAGGAGAGAGAATTGTGATGAACCTCGTCAATACGGGAAGAGGCGTGAACAGCGCCGCCTGGAACAGAGTTTTCTTCGGTTTCTTGGTTGTCGCTGTCGCCTTTATCCTGCTCGTCCCGCGCGCCGGCGCGGAGGGGCCCGCCAAGGGCGACCTTGCCGTTGAGCCAGGGCCCGGACAGTGGATCGTCCTGCGGCTCGACCCCAGGTACTTCCCGGCCCGCGTGCCGGCCCCGCCCATCCGGGACCCGGCCGGCGTGGGCGTTCAGGCACTGCCCTTCACGGTGAACTACAACCCGCCTGGTTGCCAGGGATCGACCTCCGCCTGGCCCTCGGCAGCCCAGACCGCTTTCGACTATGCCGGCAGCATCCTGGCATCGCTGCTGGATGGCACGCAACCCATCGAGATCGACGCCTGTTGGCGCTCTGACCTGGGGACGAATGTCCTGGGGTGGGCCACGACGGGCGCTCTGTGGCCCGTCAACGATTCCTGGGCCCCCATCGGGTTGGCCAACCAACTGGAAGGCACAGACCTTAACGGGAGTGACGCCGAGGTGCTGGCGGATTTCAGCAGCAGCGCCAACTGGTACTTCGGCGCCGACGGCAACCCGCCGTCCGGACAGGCCGACTTCGTGTCGGTCGTGCTTCACGAGGTCTACCATGGCCTGGGGTTCATTGGCTCCCTCCAACGCGACGACGGCGTAGGAACCGCCGAATGCAACGGGGCGGCCGGCGTCGGCTGTTGGGGGTGGGGTACGGACACCCCCATAATCTTCGACCGTTTCGTGGAAAACGGGAGCAACCAGAATCTCGTCTCGGACTTCGCGAACCCTTCCCCCGAACTGGGGACGCAGCTCACCAGCAACAATCTGTTCTTCGATGGCCCGAATGCGAACGCCGCCAATGGCGGCAACCCGGCCAGGCTGTATGCGCCCTCGACCTGGTCTTTGGGTTCCAGCATCAACCACCTGGACGAAGATACGTATAACGGCACGCAAAATGCGTTGATGACCCCCGTGATAGCCTACGGCGAGTCGGCGCACCACCCGGGTCCGATAGGCCTGGGCATCTTCCAGGACATGGGATGGGGCATCGCCGGCGCTCCCCCAACACCGAGTTTGTCCATCGACGACGTGACGGTGACCGAAGGCGATGCCGGCACGACTGACGCCGTCTTCACGGTCACTCTGTCGCCAACCAGCGCCCAGCAAGTGACCGCCGATTTCACCACCGCCGACAACACGGCCACCGCCGGCACGGACTACCAGGCCAACAGCGGCTCGCTCTCGTTTCCCGCCGGCAGCACCTCCCAGACCATCACCGTGCAGATCCACGGCGATACGGACGACGAGCCTGATGAGACCTTCTGGGTCAACCTGAGCAATCCTTCCAACGCCATCATCGCCGACGGGCAGGGCGCCGGCGCCATCACCGATGACGACGATGCGCGCTCAACACCGAGCCTGTCCATCAACGACGTGACGGTGACCGAAGGCGATGCCGGCACGGTCAACGCCGTCTTCACGGTGAGCCTCTCGCCGGCCAGCGACCAGCCGGTGAGCGTGGATTTCGCCACGGCCGACAACACGGCCACCGCCGGCGCGGACTACCAGGCCAACAGCGGCTCGCTATCGTTCCCGGCCGGCACGACCGCCCAGAACATCACCGTACAGGTCAACGGCGACACCGCCGACGAGTCCAACGAGACCTTCCTGGTCAACCTGAGCAACCCGTCCAATGCCACCATCGCCGACGGGCAGGGCACTGGCACGATCACAGATGATGATACGGCGGCGTCCGGTGACGTGAACGGCGACGGTGTGGTGGATACGCAAGACGTCACTGAGATGGCCGGCGCGTGGGGAGCCACGGACGCCGGCGCCCTCGATCAGTACGATCTGAACCTCGACGGCATTGTCAACATCCTGGACCTCATGATTGTGGCGAGCCAGTTGGGGGACACCCCGGGCGTCGACTCCGACAACGTGGACGACGCCATAGCCATCACAAGCGGGCAGACGGTGTCCGGGCAGGTCAGCGCCGACGACATTGACGATGTCTTCAGCATCTCGGCTTCCGCCGGGCTGATGATCACCATCGAGATGGCCGGCACGGGCGCCGGCGATGCGGACCTGTATCTCTACCCGCCGGGCACGAGCGATGTTGACACCGACCCGTGGGAAGCCGTATCTGAGAACATCGGCAATGACGAGTTCATTGAGATCGAGTTGTCTGAGGCCGGCGATTGGTACGTCGACGTGTTCCACTTCGAGGGAGAGCCTGTGGACTACAGTGTGACGGTGACGCTGTCGAGCGCGGTCGCCGCCGCCGAGACAGGGAGGCCCGGTTCGGGGGATGTGCCGGCCGGGAAACAGGCGCGGAAGTAGTCATTCTGCGGGCCGGCAAGGTATCGCTGCTCAGTGATCGGAGATGTGTCGCGCCGGCAACTCACGGACGAGGTGTGGGGCGAGGATTGGGTCGGCTATGCACGTACGCTGAACGTGCACGTGTACCGGCTGCGGCAGAAGCTGGAGGATGAGCCGGCGGCGCCGAGGTATATCGAGACGGTGCGCAGCTATGGGTATCGGTTTGTGGCGAGGGCACTACATCGGATGGGGAATAGAACGGGTTGAGGGATGCGATGAGCGCAACAACTCACTTACTCAAGATCCGGTGGGTGTTCTCCCATTCGCACCCACATCTGGCGAACCCGGGCCAATTGGGGACGGTTCATACGCAGGGCAGAGATCGTCGCACGACCGACTGGCGTCAACCCGATGATCGCGATGCCGGCCTCGCTCCAGGAAAAATGGTCGGCCCACGACTGCTGGTGAGGATGAAACAGCGCGACGGTTTGTCCGGTCGCCGGGTCAGGGGCTTCTTGACGATGGGCTTTGTAACGATTGCAGGTTGGACAGGCCAAACAGAGGTTTTCGAAGTGGGTTTCTCCGCCGGCAGAACGAGGAACGATGTGCTCAAATTCGAAAATAGAAACCGTGAGATCTTCAGCGGTGCGACAATAAGCGCAGCAGCCGGCGAAATGAGCGCGTACTTTCCGCTGCAGCTCAATCGAGACGTAAACGCTCACGCTTCTGTCGCCGCTGTTTCTTGGTGGTGTAGCGTATACTTGGCTCGCGTCTTGAGAATGGTCAGTTGGTCAACCTGGTCCAGCAATCGATCAAGTTCGGCGCTTTCGTCGGGGGAAAGCTTGGCTTCAGCATTTCGGGCAAGCAACTCGTCCAGGCGGGATTGGGTTGCCGGGGCCAGCTTGCCGTCTGCCAAGGCTTCCAGTTCAGCCTGGCTCAGTCCGACCAGCAGTTCGGCGTCGAGAGCCGGTGAGTTCGCTAGCCGGCGATACTCTTCCAAATCGAGGAGCACACCGACGCGCTCACCCTGCTCATCAGTCACGTACCGCACATGTTCAATCATATACGCTTCTCCGTCATCACTCGAAGCAATTATAGCAGATTCGGACTGTTGTACACAATTCGAGCCCGGTTTTCACGGAGTTTCACCCAATTAAACGCTCCATGAAACGCTTTTGAAACGCTAGGTTCTTATACTAAGTGAGTAGGATAGTCGCGCAAGGGTAATTCTCACAGTGATCGCCCAGCATCGCCATTGGAAGGGAAGACAGATCATGATGAACGGATTCAGCACAGTACTTCTGGTCGAGGACGACGTGCACGCCGCCATGCCGCTGATCATGGGCTTGCAGGACGAGGGGTTCCGCCCGCTCCACGCCCGGGACAGCCGGCAGGGCCTGGACTATGCCCGCTCCGCGCGGCCCGACCTGGTCCTGCTGGACGCCATGCGGCCACGTATGGAGGGCTTTCGCGTGTGTCGCCGGCTGCGGGCCGANTCAGTGGTGCCCATCATCATGCTGGACGACCGCGACCACGAGCTGGACCGCATCAAGGGGCTGGAGCTCGGGGCGGACGATTATCTGGTGCGGCCCGTCAGTACGCGCGAGCTGGCGGCGCGGGTGCGCG
>JAANWY010000226.1 GCA_018263655.1 Anaerolineales bacterium
AACTACCCTTTCTGAGGTAAGGGGCTCGGAAAGAAATAATTATCCCAACCTGCTCCCGCTGGATTGCCAAATCCAGCGGGCATGGCCTGGATTTGGCAATCCAGGCCGAGCGAAATGGGACATTTTATTTCTTCCACGTCCCTTAGGAAGAACCTTGGCAAGAGGCCGATTGTCGACTGGCGAGGGGCACCTCAACCCGAAAGCGATTGGCAAACCTTCGCAAGGGTCCCCACTACTGAACAGTTACGTAACTGTTTCGTAACCGTTCAGGAGGTATCACGACTAGCATCCCGAGTAGCGCGAAACGACGTCCTGAGCCCCTCAATAAACTCGGGACAGGCTTTGACGAAGGGCGACGTTGAGCGCGTATCGAGGGGATGCTCCATGGGTTACCTCCTGAACGCTTACACTGTTTCAACCGTTTTCAGTGACTGAAGTCGCTACTACGTCCAACAGTTTTTGGTCAGCCTCATTTGAGTAGGGTGACGGCCCGTTTGTGGGCGAGGTAAGTGGGCAATGAATGTAACGCAGGAACGTCGACTTGCATCTCTCTTATTGGCGTTGGTCACTAGTCTGGCTGTGTTCGCGGCTTTCTTCCTCGTTGCTGGGGCGCCGGCGGCAGCGCAGGCGCCAGATCCAGCGACTGAAGAAGAGATGTACCGCATTGCTGACAAGCTGAACTGCCCCATCTGTCAGGGGCAGCGACTCTCTGAGTGTCCGATCCAGATCTGTCAGGAGATGCGGGCTGAGATCGTCGATCGGCTGGAACAGGGGCAAGGCGAGGAGCAGATCATCGCCGCTTTTGTGGATCGCTACGGCATCCAGGTGCTGAATCAACCGCCCATCGAGGGTTTCAATGTGTTGGCCTGGGTCATGCCCTTCGTTGGGCTGGTCATCGTGCTGGCGGCCGGCGGTTGGGTGCTGCGAGCTTGGTCACGGCAACGTCCCGGCGAGGAAACCGTCGAGCCGGCCACGGCCCAGATCGATGAGCTGCCGGAGGAATATGTGCGCCGGCTGGAGGAGGAACTAGAAGATTATGAGTCATGAGTGAGGTTGCGGCAGATCGTACGCTAACTGAAAAGGGTACGGCCGACCCGAACCGCCGGGTGCTGGTATTCGCGGGGGCGCTGGTTGGCATTGTGGCCCTCTTGGCGCTGCTCGCCGTGGGGTTGCAGCGTGCTGGCGCTGGTCCAGAGATCGGGCAGCCGGCTCCGGACTTCACCCTTGACCTCTACGCTGGGGGCGAAATCACGCTCAGCGAACTGCGTGGTCAAGTCGTAGTCATCAACTTCTGGGCGAGTTGGTGCGAGCCGTGTCGCGATGAGGCACCGGATCTGGAGCGTGTCTGGCGAGAGTACAAGGACCAGGGGGTCGTGCTTATTGGTGTAGACTACGTAGACGTCGAGTCGGCGGCTCGCGAGTACCTGGACGAATTCAACGTCACCTATCCCAACGGACTGGACAAGGGCCAGAGAATCTCGCACGCTTACCGCATTCGGGGCGTTCCAGAGACTTTCTTTGTGGATAAGAACGGTAACATTGCCACCATCTTCGTGAACGGCAGCCCACAACCTAAGAAAATTAGCCCCATTACGGCGCAGGAGCTGAGGTCGGGGATCGAGCGGCTGCTGGCGCAACAAGAGGAGAGCGGATGACCCTAATCATTGCTAGTGCGGTGATTCTCATTGCGATCACCACTGCCTTTATACTCTATCCTATATTTCGAGCGTCCGCTTTGGGGCGCCAGTACATCACGGATTCTGTCACCGGTGACCAGTTGGCTGACTTGCTCGCGCAGCGAGATGCTGTCTATGAAGCGATCCGCGATGCGGACTTCGATCTGGAGATTGGCAAGCTGACGACCGAAGACCACCGCCTGATGCGCGAGCGCCTGACGGCCGAAGGTGTGAGATTGTTGCAGGAACTCGACCGGCTCATGGAGTCCGAGGTTCGTGAGGACTTGGAACAGGAAATCGAGCGCGAGGTAGCGGTGCTGCGGGGAATACGGCCGGCCGAAGCGATCGGCGACGCAGAAACAGAACGTTCCGCACGACGTGCGGCGGCTGTGACGGCAGCGAGTGCTGGATCTGACGGAAAACTGGTCACGTGCCCTTCGTGCGGTCAGAGGGTGCGCGCCGGCGCTCAGTTCTGCACGAGTTGCGGCGCCTCGTTGACTTTGACTTGCCCGGAGTGCGATGCCACCGTCGAGCTCGATGACCGATTCTGCAGCAAATGCGGTGTGGGGCTTTCACAAGCTCAAGAACAGGTCAAGGAGGTACAAAATACATAATGCTGGAGGGACATATGCGAGTTGAGGAGTTCTGTGCACGAGTTGTTCAGCCTTTGCCGCTTCCGGATCGTCTACGACTAGCAACCATTAGCAACATGGTTCTTAGTAATATCCCACCTGACGCACTAGTGGACTACAGCGAAGAATGGAGCGAAGAAGACTTGCGCGACGTCACCCTTGCATCGCTGCGCCATGCCGTGACGAGTTTCGGGGAAGAAGAGTATGGTTAAAGCTGGCGATGTCGTGGTGGTGGATTTCCGTTCAAGCATGTCTTACCCGTACTCTTGCAGTGAGGTAATGTGAAGAAAACACCTCTCATTCTCAGAGCAGTTGTATTTTCTTTATTTCTCGGCGTCATTTTGGCTCCAGGCGTCGCATATGCCCAGCCGTCCGCCCCGGAAGAGCTGCCCCCGCAGACCCCGTCCGCTCTGCGCGGGCAGCGCATCTACGAGAACCGCTGCATCCGCTGTCACGGTCTGGCGGGGGCCGGCGACGGCGAGATGGCGGATCAGTTGTCCGCTGCGGTGCCCAGCTTCGCCGACGTGAACCACATGCGCGAAGTGACGCCGGCCGATTATTTCGACATCATCACCAACGGCAACATGCAGGCGCTGATGCCGTCGTGGAAAGAGGAGCTGAGTGCGCAGGAGCGGTGGGATGTCTTGTTCTATGCGTGGTCCCTCGGCGCGCCTCGCGAGAACATCGAAACAGGCGAGGAGGTCTACACGCGGGAATGTGCCGAGTGTCACGCGGACACCGGTGATCGTGTGGACGCCATCGCTTTCAGTGATCGGGCGACGATGGCGGCGTTGAGCCAGGCTGACTTGACTGCCGGCATCCGTGAAGGGCACGCTGACGTCGACTGGAAAGACAGCCTGACTGACGACGAGCGCTGGGCCGTCGCTGACTACGTGCGCACATTCACCTACGACACGCTGTTGGAAGCGGAGGCAGCCCTGGGAGATGGTGTGATTGCCGGCCAGGTTGTCAATGGCACCGAGGGGGCGCAGAGCGAGTTGGGCGGTATCAGTGTGACGGTTTTTCCCTTTGTGGGGGAGACGAACTTGGCGCCGATCACTGCCACGACTCAGGCTGACGGCAGATTCCGCGTCGAGAATTTGCCAACCGACACTGATCGGCGCTACGGACTGCAGGCCGCTTACAAAGGCGTTGATTATGTCCATCCGCAACTCATCGAGCTGGACGAGGGCGCCTCGGCGTCGGTGACGCTGCAGGTGTATGGGACGACTACCGATGATGCGGCGATAAGTGTGGGGCGCAACCACATCATTGTCGATTTCGCCGACAACGGCCTGCAGGTGGCGGAGATGTACGTCTTTCGCAACTCGGGAGATCGGGCCTACGTCGGGGCTGGTGAAACAATCAGGTTCGGGTTGCCGGCGGGCGCGCAGAATCTTAGTTTCGATGATCCGAGGATGAGTCAGTCCACAGAACTGGTCGAAAACCAGGTCGTCGACACGCTGCCGGTCCCGCCGGGCAATCGACAGGTGTTGGTCTCTTACACTGTGCCGTACGATGGACAATCGGTGACGTTCCAGAAGGGAATCACGTATCAGACGCAGAATCTGAACGTCCTGGTTCCGGATGTGGGAGTCGAGGTAGAGGCTGCTTTGCTCCAGGCGGATGAGCCGGTGTCGACGCAGGCAAGCACCCAGTTCCTGAACTACACGGGTCAGGATGTGCCGGCCGGCGAGGAGTTGGTGTTGAAGCTATCGAATCTGCCGCGTGGCAACACGGGCGCTGGCGCCGGCTCGTCAGTGAGTGTACCGCCAGATCGGAGCGGGACGCTGCGCTGGTTCGGTGTCGGGTTCGTCGCGCTGGCCCTCACGTTCGCGCTGGCCTATCCGGCGCTGCGGCCGCGCTTGTTAGCCGAGAAACTGCTGGAGGATGACGCGACGGGGGCGGTGCTGCGCCGGCAGCGACAGATGCTCTTGGAGGAGATGGCGGAGCTTGACGACGCGTACGACGCCGGCGAGGTGGCTGAGAACCCCTACACCGATACGCGCGCTGAGATCAAGGCTGACTTGATCGACATCATGCGCCAGTTGCAGAAGTTAGAAGAAGAGGGAGCGTAATTGTGGATATCTTGAGCACATTGAGGACTGCGGTGGTTGAGCAGCCGCACCTGGTTGGTGCGTATGCGGTCACGTGGGTAGTGATTCTCGGGTACGTGATTAGCCTGGCTCGGCGCCGGCGACAGGTTCTGCGCGAGGCCGAGGCGCTTACGCGGGCGGTGGATGAGGGGTAAGAGCCAGGTTCCTGCTGTATCTAACTGATGATGCAACTGCTCAGGCTATCGCCCTCGCAGTTGACAAATGCGGAAAAACAGGGTCGGTGGGGGGCGGCCGCCCCCCACCGACCCTGTTTTTCCGGTCTATTCTTGTGTAGGCACGAAGTGCCTGAGTAGTCACCTGATGATTTTACTGGGGTCTTGTATCTATGCCTGAAAACGTTACGTTTGTTGTTGCAATTCTGGCCGGTTTGTTTTCGTTTCTGTCACCTTGCGTTCTGCCGCTGGTGCCGGCCTACATCGGCTATCTGAGTGGCGCCACGGTCACGGCCGAGGGTGTGGGTGTGTCGGGCCGGCGGGACACATTCCTACATTCAGTGGGATTTGTGCTCGGATTCTCGCTCATCTTTGTCCTGTTGGGTGTGACTGCCTGGTCCATCGGCGATTTGCTGTACACCTCCTTGCCGTGGCTCGAGCGGATCGGCGGCGTTGTCCTGATTCTGTTCGGTATCGCCCTGACGGGTGTACTGAAGGTACCGTTCTTATATACTCAGAAGCGCATCGAAGTCAAGATAAATCCGAGCCTGGGTTACGCTTCGTCATTTATCGTCGGCGTCTTCTTCGGTGCCGGCTGGACACCGTGTGTGGGTCCGATTCTGGGCGGCATCCTGATCCTGGCCAGTGGGGCGTCCACGGCGACACAGGGGGCGCTGCTCCTGGGTGCCTACTCCCTGGGACTCGGCATTCCCTTCCTGTTGGTGGGGGCGGCCTTCAATGCGGCCTCGGACACGATCCGTCGGTTGAACCGGGGGAGTAACTGGGTTTCGATAGCGAGCGGTGTCGTGCTGATCTTGCTCGGTGTCGCGGTGCTGACCGGCCAGCTACAGACGTTGGCGCGGTATGGCACGTTCATTGATTTGGAGTCGTTGTTGCTGCAATAGTTCTTCTAGTGGATTGAATGGTATGAAGTCGAAGTACAGTGTCATCTTTGTTGTTACGGGGCTGGTGGTTCTAGTGGTAGTGGCCGCAGGATGTGGTCTGGTTCGGGGTGAAGCCGGACAGGCGGCCGGCGTTGCGGTGGGCAACAAAGCCGGCATGCGGGCCCCCGATTTCACCCTCACTGAAGTGACCACCGGTGAGGAGATCGCATTGAGCCAATTCAAGGGTCAGCCGGTGCTCATCAACTTCTGGGCCACGTGGTGTGGACCATGCCGGCTAGAGATGCCCCATTTGCAGGCGGCTTACGAGCAGTACCAGTCTGATGGCTTCACCGTCATCGCCGTCGATGCCAAGATCGACGATGGCGAAGATGCGGTACTCGCCTTTATCGATGAGTTGGGGCTGACATTTCCGGTGGTGAAGGACGCCTCCGGTGTCGTGGAGACTGACAAGTACAACGTCGTTGGTTACCCGACCAGCGTTTTCGTCGATCGCGACGGCGTGATTCAATACGTTCATCGGGGGCCGATGACGAAGACGTTTATCGAAGAAAAGCTCAAAGACATCCTTTAGAACATGTCGGTTGAACAGGGAACAGCGCCGGCGCCAGTTCAGCGACGAAGCTTGCCAGATCGCGTGGTCCTCTTCGTCGCGGAGCACTGGCTGTTGCTCGTGAACTTGACCGTCTTTATCTTCGTGGGTCTGCCGATCCTGGCGCCGATCCTGGCCGAGGCTGGCTTAGAGCGGCCGGCCCTGTGGATCTACAGCGCGTACCGCGTGACCTGTCACCAGTTGCCGCACCGCTCTTACTTCTTCGGTGGTCGCGAATTCGATTACTCTGTGGCGCAGATACGGGCCGTTACGGGTGTGGACAACGTGCTCTTTCTGATGCATCGGCCGCTGGTGAACTCGGTGTTGGGGTCTCAGACGGCCCTATGTCATCGTGACATTGGCATTTACGTCTCGGTTCTGCTGGCCGGCCTGGTGTTTGGCGCGCTACGCGATCGGGTGAAGCCGCTGCCTTTCAAGGCCTTTGTCCTGTTCCTGGTTCCCATCGGTGTTGATGGGCTCACGCAGCTCTTGGGTGGCATCGTTCCGTTCCTGCCGGCGCGCGAGAGCACGTGGCTCCTGCGCACGGTGACGGGCGCCTTCTTTGGGATCGGCGGTGTGTGGCTGGCCTACCCCTACATCGAAGAGGGGATGCGCGACATCCGGCAGTCGCTGCGCTAGTCGCCCATTTTGAGTATCACCTCGATATTTCGGGGCTATGTAGGTCGAAATGGTATTTCGACCCGACGATTTACCAAATCGTCCTACATGTCCCCCCACATATTGAGAAGACACTATTTTGACTTGCTTTTGACCGAATTTTGTCCTTGAGCTTATCGTAGCCATATCTTCAGGGTTCTTCTTGTGTCCTGAGTAGCTCGGCCGCCCCCGGCCGCCCCCACCGACCCCGTTTTTCCGCATTTCTCAACTACGAGGGCGACAGCCTGAGTAGTTACCAGTCATTGTTATGTCTCCGTGCAACGTGGTATAATTGTACTATGAGTAAGTCAATCGTCGCCCTGGTCGGGCGCCCGAACGTTGGGAAGTCCACGCTATTCAATCGTTTTATCGGCGAACGGTTCGCGATCGTCGAGGATGTGCCGGGTACAACCCGGGATCGGATTTATGGTGAGACTGAGTGGAACGGCGTCACTTTCACTGTCGTAGACACCGGTGGCTTGCTGGTTGGTGTCGATGAGCCGCTGATTGATCGAGTGCGGGTGCAGGCCGAAGCCGCCATTCGCGAGGCTGACGTCATCATATTCCTCGTCGATGTGAAGGAGGGGCTCACAGTGGCCGACGAGGATGTGGTCCGTCTGCTGCGTGAGGCTGACAAGCCGGTGATCCTCGCAGTGAACAAGGCGGACAATCAGCAGCGCCGGCTCGAAGCGCTGGAGTTCTGGGCGCTGGGCCTGGATGAGCCAATGCCGATTTCGGCATTACACGGCACAGGCACCGGTGACCTGTTGGATGAAGTCGTCGCTGCGTTCTCGCCTGAAGAAGAGTCGGCCGACGAGGGTACGGTTCGGATGGCGATTGTCGGCCGGCCCAATGTCGGCAAGTCTTCGTTGCTCAATCAGGTGCTGGGCCGTGAGCGTGCCATCGTTCACGAGATGCCAGGCACAACCCGCGATGCCATTGATACGGAAATGACCTTCAACGGCCGGCCCATTACGTTGATCGACACGGCCGGCATTCGGCGGCGGGGGCGGATCGAGGCCGGCATTGAGAGATACAGCGTGCTGCGCGCCATGCGGGCCATCCAGCGTGCGGATGTCGCCTTGCTGCTTATCGATGCCACCGAAGGCGTGACAGCGCAGGATCAGCATATTGCCGGCTACGTTTTGGACGAACACAAGAGCGTGGTGGTCCTGATCAACAAGTGGGATCTGGTCCCCAAGGATGCGTACACCATGCCGGCCTACACGGAGCATGTTCGCCACGAGCTGCGGTTTCTCAGCTACGTGCCGGTGCTCTACATCTCGGCCAAGACGGGGCGTCGGGTTCATCAAGTGCTGCCGACGGCGCTGGATGTCTACGAAGCGCGGTTCAGGCGTATTTCGACTGGGGAGTTGAATCGCTTGGTGCAGGACACGGTGGCGCGGCATGCCCCGCCGTCGAAAGGGGGCAAGCGGTTGAAGTTCTTCTACGCGACTCAGGCCGCCGTCGACCCGCCGACGTTCGTTTTCTTCGTCAACGACCCCAGGCTGATGCATTTCTCCTATCAGCGCTTCATTGAGAATAGCATCCGCCAGGAGTATCGATTTCTTGGCACGCCGCTACGGTTCAGTTTCCGCGCCAGACAGCGGGAGTAGCCGGCGGCCGTATCATCTCAATGTTTCGGGGTTATGTTTCGGGGTTATGGGGATTCCAGAATTTAAAACCTCCCAAAAACCCAAAGATTTCCAGGGGAAATAGGCCGTTTTTGGGAGGTTTATTTCCCTGGAAGTCCCTATGTAGGTCGAAATGGTATTTCGACCCGACGATTTACCAAATCGTCCTACATGCCCCCCATATATTGAGAAGATACCGGCGGCCGGTTTCACAACGAATGTGTGGATTGGAGGGACCTGCCATCAAGGTGGGATCTGTTCGGTTTCTGTACTTGGCTCCGACACTTGCAGCGGGATGAAGGCCGTCTGGCCCGCCTCGACCTCGACGGGTTCCGCGTACGCCGCGTTCTCTACCTCGTAGTGGACGGTGTACGTGCCGGCCGGCACGTCGCCGAAGACGAAGTTCTCCCGCCAGCCGGCGTCGGGGTTGACGCCCTTACCGTAAGCCTCGGTTTCGCGGTACCACCTGTTTTGCTCGTCGTAGAGATTGACGAACATGCCGGGGATGTCGTTCCCGTTGGCGTCCACCAGCCGGCCGGCGATGGTCCCGTAGCCATCGAAGGGCTTGATCCACAGCTCAGGATTGCGGGTGGCGGTGTACGAGTTCTCGCCGACGCGAACCTCCATGTGCAGGTGCGGGCCTAGCGCAACCCCCGCGGAGCCTACTTCGGCGATGGGTTGGCCGGCCACCACTTCCTGGCCGACTTCGACGAGCTCGGTGCTCACGTGACCGTACAGTGTGAACACAGGTTGGCCGTAGAAGGTCCGATCGTGCTCAATGATGACGAGCCGGCCGTAGAAATCGCGGAAGCGTCCGTAGACTTGCATGTCGTCGGAGCCGGCGATGACGACGTGGCCCGGGCCGGCGGCCAGTATCGGCGTGCCGGTGGGGTTCTCGAATTCGACGCCGTGGTGAACCTGGTAACGCCCGTAATACGTGGCGCCGTAGGCGTAAAAGCGGCTGACGAAGTTGATGTTGCCGGCGGCGATGGGGCGGTCAAACCAGTAGTGATCTTCAGGCTCGATGACGGCTGTTGGCTCGGCGCTCGGTGTGGGCGGGGTTGTGGCCGTTGCGGTTGGTGGCGTGGTCGGTTGGGGTGTTGGTGTCGCCGGGGGTGCTGCGGTCGCCGTTGGCAGCGCTGTCGGCGTCTGGCTGGCGGAAGCCAGCGCGATGGGGCCGGCTCCAGGGAAGTTGGCCGACAGTGTGGATTGCGGCGGGTGGTAGCCCGTTGCGACGGCGGCGATAACGGCAGAGAACAACACGGCGCCGATGAACGTGGCGACTAGCGTATCGAGAGGGGATTGCTCAGGCATAATGCAATCCATTATATCACATCTTGACCGAGTGCCCAAGTTGACACAGCTGGTGTTTGCCCATAAGTCACTTGTCCAGTAGAGGCAAGGCCGAACCCCTAAGACCTGAAACAAGTTTCAGCCTCCTGGACGCTCGAACTTGTTCGAGGCATGTAAGTTTCACAAGTGACACAACTTGACATCCTAGTTATGGGGAAACACCGGGACACAGGTGGTCCATCATGCGATTCGATATCTTCACTTTGTTTCCCCAGATGTTTGCCGGCCCGTTCGAGGAGAGCATTATCAAGCGTGCTCAGGAAAATGGGCTGGTGGAAGTCGCGATCCACGATATCCGGGCGTACACCCGCGATCGACATCGTACGGCCGACGATACGCCGTACGGTGGGGGGGGCGGGATGGTCATGAAGCCCGAGCCCATTTTTCGTGCTGTCGAGGATGTTCTGACGGATAGTGTCGGCGATAGTGTCGGCGATACCCCCGTTGTCTTGCTGACACCGCAGGGCCGGCTATTTGCACAGGACGTGGCTCGTGAGCTGGCGACCGAAGATCGGCTGGCGCTGATTTGCGGACACTACGAGGGGGTTGACGAGCGCGTGCGACAACACTTGGCCACCGACGAAATCTCCATCGGTGACTATGTGCTCACCGGCGGGGAGGTGCCGGCCATGGTGATTGTGGACGCCGTGACACGTCTACTACCTGACGTGCTTGGAGATCCCTTCGCGGCAGCCGCCGATTCGCATGCGACGGGTTTGTTAGAACACCCACACTACACGCGACCATACGATTTTCGAGGGTGGACGGTGCCCGACGTCTTGCTGTCCGGCCACCATGGGGAGGTGGCGCGGTGGCGCCGGCGCCAGGTGCTGCGCCGCACGTGGGAGCGCCGGCCGGGCCTGCTCGAACAGGCTGATCTGTCGGCAGAGGATGTCGAGTTTCTGGAGGCTCTGCGTGTTGAGAACGCGAGCTGACTCCGTGTAGTCATTTTGACTACTCTATCCAGGTACAGCTGTCGGCTAATGCTGACGCTCTCAGCCCGCAACAAGTTGCGGCGTCCTGACAATCAGCAGTTCTAAATTTGACGGTCAGCATGCTGAGTAGCAGGCGTATCGAAGCGTGCTGACCGTCAAATTTAGAACTGCTGGCGGACGGTGGCTGCTGTTTGTCGGAATTGCCAAAGTCTGGTATAATGTTTTCTTGTGGTTATCGCGACACTGCTGTGGCCGATCTCCTGACCGGCCACAGCAGTGAAACGTGACAATGCCAAACTTTTCAGGCATGCAGTGCCTGCGCTAGAACAGGCAGTTACCCAAGCTAGATAGATTCGTGAGGTGAGAAATGGCTAGTGTTGACCTATTGCGCGCCATTGAGCGTGAACAAATGAAGGAGGACCTCCCGGAAATTACACCGGGAGATACCGTTCGCCTTCACTTTCGGATTGTCGAAGGTGACCGCGAGCGGACGCAGGTTTTTGAAGGTCTCGTGATGGGCATGCGGGGCAGTCAGTCTAACCGTACGATCACCATTCGCCGGATTGGTGCTCATGGCGTCGGCGTGGAGCGGACTTTCCCACTGCATTCGCCGCGTATGGAGAGCATCGAAGTGCTGCGGCATTCGCATGTGCGTCGCGCCAAGCTGTATTTCTTGCGGAAGCGACAGGGCAAGTCAGCCCGCCTCCGACAAAAGCGGTGAGCATGGTTGGGCTGCTTGGAATTTACGGGGCGTAGTCGTACCGGCTGCGCTCTTGTTGTTTCATGCCTGAAGAATGGTCGATGGCTGATGCACAAATCCCCAACCTTGACGAAGAACTCACCTTGCGTGACGCCGGCTTCGCCCTCATCGCCGGCATAGACGAAGCTGGCAGAGGGGCTATGGCCGGCCCGGTCGTCGCGGCGGCCGTAATCCTGCCGTTGGATGACCCCGCTGCGCTCTACGTTGCCTTGAATGGCGTCCGCGATTCAAAGCTCCTGACCCCTTCCCAACGCGACAGGCTCTTTGACGTCATCCACGCCCACGTGCCGGCCGTCGGTGTAGGGATGGCCTGGCCCGTCATCATCGACACCATTGGCATTGCTAAGGCCGCTCGACTGGCCATGCGGGGGGCCGTCAGCCGGCTCGGCCACACGCCCGATCACTTACTCATTGACGCTTTCGAACTGCCCGCTCCGCCGGCTCCGCAGCGCGCCATCGTCAAAGGCGACCGCAAGTGCCTCTCCATCGCCGCGGCATCCATCATCGCCAAGGTGACGCGCGATCGTCTGATGATCAAGTTAGACGATGTCTACCCCGGCTATGGCCTTGCCGGTCACAAGGGGTACGTCACCCGAGCCCACAAACTCGCCGTCTATGAATATGGGCCTTCCCCGATTCATCGCATGTCCTACGCTCCGGTTCAGTTGGTGTTGGCCCACCAACGGGGCCGACTGCCATCGCCGGCCCGTACACCGGAGCAATTGTCGCTGTCCTGAGCGTGTCGAGGGAACTGAACGGGCTTTTGTGATACAGTCCGTCGAGGGTGCATCCCACATTTGTTAATAACGCGATCATCATCTGAACTCCCATACCAGTATGAGTCACCATCTCGAACCCTTCGATAGACTCAGGACGTCGCAAGTTCGAGCGTCCGGACGCCGCAACTTGTTGCGGGCTGAGAGCCTCGCCACCGGCTTTACAAACTTGGGATGCACATGCCCGTCAACAACGCGTTGGCGTCGCTCCGATTCTCGGTGTATAATCACATACGATGACTAGCTGGCGTGTTGGGCGAAGGTCTCCTGACCGAGCCCGATGCGCCTCGGTCAGGAGACCTTCGGCGATCAAAAGACTGTTTCTGAACCGAATTTAACAATGTCAAGATAATCACATACGATGACTGAAAACAAAGCACTCATCCAAGAACTTGACACGCTGCGCGAGCGATACCGGCAGTTGGGACAGACTACAGTGGAACTTCTGAGGGCTTTGGACGCTGTGGTCAAGCGCGGTGATGCCCTGGGCAAAGTTGGGCCTAGCGATCGGGTGTGGTCCCGTGCAAAAGCTACCCTGGCAGACGTCATGGGAGAGTCGGTACCCCCTCATCCGCCGGCCGCACCCTTGAGAGACGCCCGCCAGCGCATCCAGGACTCTGCGGAAGGGCCCACGCCGGATGAGCTCACCGTAATCAGTCAGATGGAACAACTGCAGCAAGTGGTGGAGCAAACGGCGCGTAAACTCAGCGACTTTGTGCCTGATCAGTGGAGCCCTTGGCTAGCCGAGCTCCTTGGAGAGCTGGAAAACGAGGCTGAGCCCGAAGAATTCAAGGCCTTCTTGCGTGATCTCAATGACGTAGTTGACGTCCAGCTTGAAGAGCGGGAGATTGTCGACGCGGAGTGAAAGCCTTGAGTCGAGGGCTTCAGCCCGATCTTGTCGACAACGCCGCTGGCGTCTGATGACGGTTCTGGTAGTTCCACCGACATTGTGAGAAGGAGGAAAAGATGACTTTGATACACGGAGATAAATGTCCTCACTGTGGTAATCGTGAATGGAAAGACGTCACCGAGGAGCAACGTACTCAAACCCATGAGCTTTGGACGGACGGCCTGATACCGCGCATATACCATTCTAATGTACAGAGTAACTATCACTACGAATGCCAGAATTGCCACCGTATCAGAGGGATCTCCAGTCCGATGCAGGAACCAGAGTGATCCCGCGCTTGTGAAATGACGAAAGATCCGCGTCAAGGACTCGGCGAGCGGGGTGAGCAACTGGCCGTCCAGCGGTTGGAGAGAGAAGGCTACACTATCGTCGACACAAACTGGCGCTGCGCCGGCGGCGAACTTGACATAATCGCGGGCGAGGGCGAGGTCTTGGCCTTCGTCGAGGTGCGCACCCGGCGCGGTCCGCGCGGTCCCACGCCGGAACAGTCCCTTACGTCGGTTAAGCAGACCAAGCTCATCGAACTAGCCCGCACCTACCTCCAGGAACAGGATCTCACCATGATCGAGTGGCGCATTGACTTCGTTGCTGTGGAGATGGACGGTAGGGGCGTACTGCAGCGGGTGGAGTTGATTCGGAATGCGGTGACGGGTTGGTAGTCTATGTAGTCTGTTAGTCTGTTAGTCTGTTAGTCTGTGTAGTCAGGTTTACACAGGTATCAGGACTAGCATCCTGAGTAGGTCGAAACGAAGTGGAGACCGTATCGAAGGGTGCGGGTTTGCGACGGTTCTTCGAACAAGCCGCACCCCCTTCGATGAACTCAGGACGTCGCTTCGATAC
>JAANWY010000227.1 GCA_018263655.1 Anaerolineales bacterium
TGGAAACGCACTACATCCCACGGACGGAAACAAACACGGACAAGAGAAAAAATGCTGCTGTGGCCGGTCTCCCGACCGAGCCACAGCAACGAATGTCCGTGGGATAAACCTGACCGTTCGATTGTTTATCTTTGCAACGAAATGAGGTTCTAACTTCAGGCGATGACAACGCAAGCCGACTTGATACTTCGAATGCCCACGCTGCGTCTGAAAAGAAGTGCATTGGAAACGCACTACATCCCACGGACGGAAACAAACACGGACAAGAGAAAAAATGTAAATGTCCGTGTTTCTTTCTGTCCGTGGGATAAGCCTGACCGTTCGATTGTTTATCTTTGCAACGAAATGAGGTTCTAACTTCAGGCGATGACAACGCAAGCAGATCTGATCCTTCAAAACACCCAAATTTACACCGTAGACCCTGGCCGGCCCTGGGCTGAAGCGGTGGCCTGCGCCGGCGGTCAGATTCTCGCCGTTGGCAGCGGCAATGACCTCATGGACCTGGCCGGCCCCGACACGCAGGTCATTGACGCCGGCGGCCGGCTGGCGCTGCCGGGCTTCACCGACGCCCACGTTCACCTGTTGCAGGTCGCCATCCGAAGCCAGGAGGTGAGCCTGTTCGGCGTACGCGATTTCGACGAAGCGCGCCGGCGAGTGCGCGACGCCGTCGCCGAAGCCGAGCCCGGTGAGTGGTTGAAGGGCTGGGGCTGGGACGAGAACTTCTGGGACGTGCAGCCGACCCGCCAACATCTCGACGACATCGCACCCAACACGCCAATCGCATTGGCCCGCACGGACATGCACAGTTGGTGGGTCAACAGCGCAGCGCTGAGAAAGGCCGGCATCACCCGCGAGACTCCCGATCCCCCCGAGAGCCGCATCGAGCGCGACGCCGAAGGCGAACCCACGGGTATCCTGCGCGAGTGGAACGCCATCCGCCTGATCGAGCAACACATCCCCGACCCCGCCGAGGCCACGCTGCAACAGTGGCTGCGCGATGCCATCGCCGAAGCTCACCGGCTGGGCTTGACCGGCGCCCACGACATGCGGACGGAAGCCGAAGGTCGAACGAGCTTCCGCCTCTTCCAGGCTTTGCGCCACCGAGGGGAACTCGATCTGCGCGTTCACATGAATATTGCTGAGGCTTACGTGTCCGAAGCCGACACACTCGGGCTCCGACCCGGCTTCGGCGACGACCGGCTCTGGATCGGGCATGTGAAGGCCTTCGCCGATGGCAGCATGGGCTCGCGAACAGCGCTGATGCTGGAGCCGTACGAAGGCGAACCCGACAACCGTGGCGTGGCCGTCACCTCGGCCGACGAGCTGTGGGAGCTGGCGGTGCAAGCCGACGAGGCTGGCTTCCCGCTGTCGATCCACGCTATCGGCGACCTGGCTGTCCGAAACATACTCGATGTGCTGAGCGAGTTTCAGTCCGCCAAGTCCGACGCACCCGCTAGCTCGCCGAATGAATTCGGCGCCTGCTACGAAAAACGTGTTGAAACACGTTCTGGACGCGTCTCTGCGATGCCGCACCGCATCGAGCATGTGCAGGTTCTCCACCCCGACGACCTGGGCCGGCTGAGCCGCTATAACATCGTGGCGTCGATGCAGCCGGTGCACCTTCAGGGGGAGTGGGACACGACGAACCGCACGTGGGGCCAGCGCGCGCGCTACGCCTACGCTCTCCGCTCGCTGCTCGATCAGGGCACGCGCCTCGCTCTGGGCTCCGATGCGCCGGTGGCGCCACTGAACCCCATGCTGGGCATCCACGCGGCCGTCACGCGCCAGGACTTGGATGGGGAACCCGAGGCCGGCTGGCATCCGGAGGAGCGGATCACCGTCAGCGAAGCGATCCACGGCTACACGATGGGGCCGGCGTACGCCGCCGGGAAGCAGCACGTACAAGGCTCCATCGCCCCCGGCAAGTGGGCCGACATCATCGTACTGGATCGCAACATCTTCGAGATCCCGCCGGCTGAGATTGCCGGCGCGGGGGTGGACCTCATGATTTTCGACGGGCGGGTTGTGCATCAACGATAGGCAAAGCGGTTTCTGCTAACCGCTTTGCTGGAGAAACCGACCAACGAAGCGGCGAATGCTTTCTTGATCAAGGCGCGTTCCCTACAGTGTGAGGGGACAAGGATATCCGATACAAATGCTGACGACCGGCTTCATGCGGAGGTTGCCGGCCAGCCCTACCCGCTGCTGTTCGCCACCATGAGCGGCGCCCACCTGTACGGCTTCCCCTTGAGTCAACCCCACGTGAAACCGACGGCCGGCCCGTATCTCGTCGCGAGCCGGTGCGTTACATACACTCGAATTGCGCACCGGCTGGCGCATGCCGGCGCCTGTCCTCGCTGTTTACCATTCGTAGGACGAACGACAAGCAGCGATAGGCTGGACGTCCAGTAGCATCTGCACAGTCGCAGTATGATTTAACATGGCTGGCGATCGGAAGTGTATGGCAGGCCCTTTCAGCGCAGCCTTGAGCGTGCATAACGGCAAGTGTACCGACACGTTGTTAGTTGCGCATGATTGACTGTTCTGAATCTCGGTCGTTGAAGTGGGCGATCGTGTGTTGAGCGCGAGAATGAACGCTCGCTCGAAAGGGGGTCTGATATATGAGGCGCCTCACCATCGGGGTGCTAGTCCTCATCACGCTTCTGCCCTGCGTCGCTGTGGGCAATGTCGTTGCCAGCGATCTGGACGCGTTGTGGATGAGCTTGTCCTCCGAGGGGCCGGCCCAAACCGATTTCCCCTCAGGCACGGAGACAGTCTACGCTGTCTTTGAGTATACTGATTTCGTGCAGGAGAATGTGCGCGTAGTCGTGTCCGACCATCAAGGCACGATCGTCTTTGAGGCTACGCAGACGTTCTCTGGGAGCGGAACCGCTTCGCTGCCCGCTACTTATGGGCAGCGCGCCTTTCCCGACGGGCTGTATGTGACGACGCTGTATTTCGCCGGCCAGTACATGACCCGAGCTGTGGAATGGACGGTCGGTGGCGTGGAATTGCCGGCCACGCCCACACCACAGCCACCGGCTCAGTTGGAAGTGGAGCCGGCAACCTTAACATTCAGCGCTCAGCAAAGTGGAGCGAATCCGCCGGCCCAGCGCGTGTTGGTTTCTAACAACACGGCTGCGGCCTCGGTGTGGCGGTCTACGACGCCGGCGCCGTGGTTGGACCTGGCGCCCGAAGGTGGTGAGACGCCGGCCCTGTTGCGGGTCAGCGTTGATGCTGCAGGGTTGCCGGCCGGCGCCTATACGACACATGTCACGATCAACGCTGACGACGTGGCACGTAGTCCACAGAGGGTGGACATCGCCCTACGTGTGTCAGCGCCGGCCGGAACCACGACTTTGGATCTGCCGGCCGTTGCTACGGGCACCGGTTGGGTTGTCAGCGACGAACCGTTCGGCAACCACTTCGGGGCTGGCGACATCCGGGCCGGCTTGCAGACTGACATCGAATATCTGGGTGGGCTGGAATTCGACCTCTCTTTGATTCCGGCGGGCTCGGGTATCCAGGCGGCCGCCGTTATACTGTCGGGGTCGCGCTGGGAGACTCAGCCGCCGGCCGGTGACTGGGTCCTCGAGCTCCTCGATCGTGGTCTGGCGGAAGAGTGGTCCGGCCTCGGGTACGCCGACATTGCAGGCCCTGGTTCAGGGACGGTGTTGATGCCCGATTACACGGTCGACAACCTGGGCTCTGGCATTGAGAGTATCTGGTATCTTGACACAGCCGGCCTTGGTGTACTAGAATCTCTTGTCGGCGCCGGCGACACCAGCGTGATGCGCTTGCGCTACGAACCGACGCCGGCATCCGGGCCAAACGCCGAGATCGCGGACGGCTTGTTCGTGTGGGATGCGACCGCCATTCTCCGGGTGAACTTCGAACCGGATGCAGGTTCTGCGGTGACGCCGACGCCTGATGGCGCGACCGAGACGCCGGTGGCGGCCACGGCAACGCGAACACTGCCGGCCGTGACATCGACGGCGACCGGGACGCCGGCCCCTGCGACACCGACGCCGACGCCCCCACCGATCGTACCGCCACCGCCACCCGGAGGCGAGAGACCTCTCGGGGGCTTGGTGGCCGGCCCGTCATGGGTGGTAGCGCTGTTCGGTGTGGTAGGCATCGTTGTTCGGCAACTACGTAGAGGAGAGTAGATACCAAAGAGAAACGATCATCCAATTTCATAGACTCAGTAGATCCAATTCTCCACTCGCGGTGGACAATAACCGCCGTCTCTGACCGTTGGAGGCCTGCCGCTAGCGGCAGGCCTCCATCAGGAGCAATTTGGATCCACTGTGGAGACCTTATCGTCGCCTGCCTCGCCCCAGCAGGGACATCATGACGATTGCACAGTCCTCCCTCAGATAGGGCGGAGGGAGGATTTTTTATGGACGTTGACGACATTGCACGTAATCAGTTTGACTATCAAATAAGGCATTGAGGAAAAAGTGACACTTACGCTCGCGACGGATTTGACAATCCGTCGCCCGGCAGGCTGGATCGCCAGATCCAGCCGGAGCATAGTGCGGCTTTTTCCCTAATGCCAATTAAGGGCAATCGTGCCCGCTTTATTATCGATTCTGGTAGTCAAAGTCGGCCACCGCGACGCGATCGTCAGACGACATCTGTGTCTGGGAACTGCTGAGATCAGCGAGGAGAGAACGTAATCATGCAAAAACGAACAATCAAAGCATTTGCAATTGCCATATGTTTGAGCTTGGCTGTATTAGGGGGGGCTGCTGCGCAGTCCCCCGTGGTAGGTATTCCGCACATGTCGAATGAGCCAGACGGGCCGGAGATGCAGAAGTTTCCGTCTGGAACCGACATGGTTTACGTCGTATTTGATTACGAAACCGAGGCGGCAGCGGAGATCGTCGCCGAGATTCGCAGTGAAGCGCAGCAAGGTTCGGTGCTATTCACTTCCAGAGAGACATACAACGGTACGGGTACAGCGAATATAGAGGTTCCAGGCCCCGACTCGAACGCATTTCCGGATGGCGTGTACGATACGATCATCCGGTTTGGGGAAGATCGCTTCGTGACTGCCGGCTGGGAATGGACCGTTGGTGATGTGGAGCTGCCGCCAGAAGATACCAGCGGTGGTCAGGCGCCCATTAGCCCCCGACAGGAGAGCGAGTCGGCGGCCCAGCCGGATGCGGGAGCCGAATCCGAGATGACGACGAGTGAGAGCATCGAGGCCGCCACCCCTGCACAGGAGGCGCCGGCGCCCGGCCTTTCACCTGTTATGCTGGCCATTGTCGCGATCATTGTCGTGGTCTTACTGACGATTATTATTTGGGCTGTACGCGGCTTCATGACTGCTGAACACTAGTTGGCTATAGCGTGGAATGGGAACCGGACAGGGGAGCATGGACAATAGAAGGCGGATTTCGTTTTCCATTTTCCTGCTCAGTGTGCTCACGTTGCTGGGGGTCTCGGTCGCGGTGGCCGAGAGCACAGCCGAAGTGCACATGAGTGTTGCACCCGGCGGCGGTGCAGAGACAGCGATACAGTCGGGTACCGCCAGGGTCTACGCCGTGCTGCACTACGAGGAGATGGCCAACGCTGAACTCGAAGTCAACGTCTATGGCGCCGGCGGCGTTGTAGTGTTCGAGCAGTCCGATATCTACGGTGGATCAGGTCAAGAGGACATCGAGATTGCTGGACGCGACGTGCTGGCCGGCTACATATCGGCCGCTCAGCGTAAGACCGAAGACTTGACGGAAGCTATTGGCTTGGCGCGGGAAGCAACAAGAAGCTACATCAAGCGCAGCCGTACCGGTACGGCTGTCGGCGTGGTGCAGTCGTTGCAGCGCGTGTTAACGGTCCTCGAAAGCTACGAGCTGTCGTTGACGACACTGGATGAACTGGACAGCGCCCAAGCGTTGGCCTCAGACGTCGAGGATCGAGGACTCGAAATCATGAACGGTGAGGTGCCTGACGACCAGTTGGACACCGCGCTGGACGAATTGGGCCAACTAGTAACAGAGACCACCGCTGCTGTGAACAGTGCCGTTGAGGGCATTGACACTGGCGCACAACAGCCATGGCTCGACGGAGCGTACACGACAACGCTGACGCAAAATGGCCTGATCAAAGACGGCTTCGATTGGGAGATCAGCCCGGAAGGCACTGCTGGGCCACAGCTCTCTCCGACGGCGACACCTACAGCCGAGCCAACCAGTACGCCGACACCGACGCAGACCCAAGAACCCACAGCGACGGGGACAGCAAGGCCGGCAACGGCGACCGCCATGGCGACAGCCTCTCCAACGCTCATGTCTCCAGTGCCGGCAACGCCAACTGTAACACCAACTCGCCAGCGGTCTGGCGGTCAGACAGCGACACCGTCGCCGTCAGCGACGGTACCCCGGCCGAGCCAGGGTACCCCGTCAACGACTGTGCCGCCGCCAACGGCAACGCCGACTTCGATTTCTGTAGAGCCGACCTCGACACCTGGTGATGGGGAGCCGGCTCAGGTTGTCTCCACGCCGGTAGAGGGCGTGGCAGACACCCCCGAGGCAGTGCCCGATACCGCTGAGGGCGGTGCAACGCCAGGGGCCCGCGCGGTGACGCCCGAGGATGTTCAACCTGGGGACTCAGGAGGCGAACGAGAAATGGCAGCGCCGGCAGAGTTTCCCAGCGCAGCCCCGCTGGCACCGCAAGAAGTGAGACAGTTGCCGGTCGTTCGCATCGCCGCCATTGTAAGTGCCCTAACACTCGGCATCGTAGCTTTGTGGCTGCGGGCCAGAGTCTAGATCGGTCCGTTGCCAAGGCTTCGTAACCTTCGCAAGGCTACCGCGTACGTGATGTGTGCATCCCAAGTTTGTGAAGCCGGTGGCCGACGCTCTCAGCCCGCAACAAGTTGCGGCGTCCGGACGCTCGAACTTGTTCGAGATGGTGACTCATACGCGCGGCTAGTTGAACGCGTGCGTTCTAT
>JAANWY010000228.1 GCA_018263655.1 Anaerolineales bacterium
ACTACGGGCGTGTGTAGTTGACTGTCAGCACGGGCGGTGCTTCGATAGAGTCGGCGCCATAGCCCGAATCCCAGGAGAAAATGTCGTTTCCTCCAGCGCCGGGGCCCTGGATACGGAAGGAGACATATCGTGTATTCTGCAATCGGTCTGCCAGCTCACTGAGCAGCGAACTGCTGAACGTCAGCACATTCTCCTGGCCAACCTCCAGGTCCGAGCCCGTCAGTGGGGTTCCGACGGTGCCCGCGGAGCTTGCACTCTCTATAGCGCTGTAGCCGTGGCTGGACCAATCGAAGTCAGCGCTGGACGCCAACATGCGGACCGTCCACGTCCCATTGCCGGCTAGGTACTCGGCACTCTGTCCCTTTAGCTTCAACGTAGCGCTGGTGAGTTGCGCGTTCGACGGTACTTCTGACAAGTCAAATTGCACGCCCGCCATGTAGGTGAGCCCATTATAGAAGCCGGCGTACATGTCGTCGTCGCCGAAGTGGTTTGTGTTGGGCTCATTGCTGACAACCCACCCGACTGCGGATGCGACCGGCGTGACTCGGGTCTTGGACTCGCCCGGCGTTCCGTCTCCGTCGTCCGTCGGGCGGGCTACAAGAACGGTCCAGTAGTCCCCGTACCTAGAGTGGGCATCGTACGCATAGCCGGCCCCGATGTCCACATAGTCGGGGTTCATGAGCATGGTCTCGTGTCGAGAGCTTCGCAGCCATGTGTCCACAATGCTATCGATGTCCGTGCTGCCGGCAGCCAGCGCTTCCTCTCCCTCTTCCAAGGGGTAGCCGGCACGCCGCATCCGCTCTTCAGGCGTTGAGGAGTCGCTGCCGGTGTGACTCCACAGGTTGTTGGTAGCCAGGTCGACGCTGTGAGTCTCCGCTGCGCTCCTAAGGTACTGGTTCTGCTGAGTGCGCTGAGTGCTGTGAGACCTCGGCGCCCTCGCTCGTCGTTGATGGCTCTGATCAACGCAGCGGTGTCGCTGTCTCCGGGAGGCAACGTTGGCGTAGCTGTTGGGGTAGGCGACGGTGGCGGCGCCGGCCCGTCTGCCCGGCGATACTTGATCTGCAGTACCGGTGATTCGAACCCCCCACCGGTCCCATAGCCGCTATCCCACGAGAACACGTTACTATCGCCGGTCTGAGGGCCGACAACGCGGAAGGACACGTAGCCGGTGCTCCCCCGCCTGGCGCCGAGTTCGGTTCGGAGAGCTGCCGTCAACCCCAGGCGATTTACCTTGCCGACGTCCAGTTGGTCAGCCTCCAGGGTCAGGTCACCTTCGTCCAAATCTTGCAGCGCTCCGACGGACGACGCGTTGCTGATGATGGCGTAGTCGTGATCGGGCCAGCCGGCATCGACCGCACCGTCCAGCATTTCGATCTGCCACGTCCCCTCGCCACTCAAGTACTGCCGAGTCTGTCCGGTTAGCAGCAATTCAGCTTCCAAAACCTCGATGTTCGGCGGTAGCGGTGCAAGGTTGAATCGGATGCCGCCCAGGTAAGTGTTGGCGTTGTGCATGCCGGCATATACATCATCGTCGCCAAAGTTGTTCGTGTTCGACTCGTGGCTTGCGACCCAGCCGACGCTCGTTGCAGGCGGGGTAAGCTCGATGACTTCGGGGTTCGACGTTTGCTCTTCCGATCTCGGCGTCGGACTCGGTGACGCCGTTGGCGTAGGAGGCGTCGGACTGCCGCCGCCTTCGCCAGGTGTGTAGTTGATCGTCAGGACAGGCGGTTTGCCGAGTCCCCCTATGCCGTGGCCGGAATCCCAACTGAACAAGTTGTTGGCGCCGTTCGATGGACCGTCGATCCGGAAGGATGCACGCTCCGTCGATTGACACCGCTGTTCTAACGCTTCAAGGACATCGGTGGCGAGGTTGAAGATATTTTGCCGGTCATGTTGCAGATCGGCGTTCCCCAGGATGGGCAGGAGTAGGTACTCTTCGTCCGCATCACGGATTTGTAGGTAGCCGTGGGTCTCCCAATTTCCATCGACAGCCGATGCGAGTAGAGACACCGACCAAGAGCCGCGATCGCCTACGAAATCACGTGTCTGACCCGTTAGCGTCAGGCGCCCCCAGTTGATCTTCGCATCCCTCGGGACGACGGATAGATCGAACTGGATAGCACCGATGTAGACCTGTCCGCCGTGGATGCCGGCGTAAACATCATCATCACCAAAGTGGTTGATGGCTGATTCGTTGCTCGCGACCCAGCCCACGTATTGGGCGGCGGGCGTGATATCGACCGTTTTGGGATTTACTGGATCTGTAGAGTCGAGTGTCGGCGTGAGCGTAGCTGTAGGTGATGATGTTTCAGTCGGTGTAACCGATATCAGTGTCGCCGTCGGGGTTGGTGTGACACTTCTCGTTACGCTCGGAGTTGGGGTTGGCGTGACACCTCTCGTTGCGCTCGGAGTCGGGGTTGGCGTGACGCCATCTTCGCCCACCGGGCGTGCCGGATTGCACGTCCAGTAACGCGATCCATCGAAGGTTTCTCCCAAGCCGCAGCCAATATCGACGAAGGACTCGTTGGTGAGGATGGCCCAGTGGTAGTCACTATTTTCCCAGGCTTGGACAGCATCCGTCGGGTTTCGGTAGCCGCAGGCGATGACTTCACTGGCCCTGTCCATGGGGTATCCGCTGTCACGGATGCGGTCGAAGGGCGTTGAGCCATCGGAGCCGGGGTGGTCACACCGGCCAGTACTTGCCATGTCCTCGCTGTGGCGGCGGGCGGCTGCCATGAGCCGTTCGTCGCGTCTAAGGGCCGGCAGACCCAGCTCCGCGCGCTTAGCGTTGATGAGGTCGATCAGTTGCTGTTCGAGGTCATCCGGTGGGGCTGTCGTATTCGTCGGTGTCGGTGTCCGTGTTGACGTCGAGGTGGGTGGGGGTTCTGGCGGATCGCTGTTCAGCGCGGCGAAGGCGTCGATACGCCCCCAGCCAAAGATGGGGTCCCATCCAGAAACGCCCAGATCGACAGCCGTCTCTTCGATGACGTTGCGGATTTGTCCATTCGTCCAATCCGAGTGGATGGACTTGACCAGGGCCGCCAGGCCGGCAACTTGCGGGCTAGCCATGGATGTACCTGACCAGGCCTGGTAACCGCCGCCACGGACTGGGCCCAGAATTCTGATACCGGGTGATGCCACAGAGATATAGCTCCCGTAGTTGGAAAAATCTGCTTTCTGATCGGTCGGGGTTGTAGCGGCGACGCCCATCACGTTCTCATAAGCAGCGGGGTACGTGGGGTTGGAGGTGTTCTGATTGCCGGCCGCCGCGATCACCACCACACCATGTTCCCAGGCATAATTGACTGCTTGCTGCATCGTGGCGGAGGTGTACGGCCCTCCAAGGCTCATGTTAATCACGTCGGCGCCCTGATCCGTAGCCCATGTGATACCGTTCGCGATCCAACTGTGAGCCCCGACGCCGCTCGCGCTGAGCGATTTGACGGGTAAGATCTTGGCTTCCCAGGACACGCCGGCGATGCCAATTCCATTGTCCGTCACAGCGGCCGCCGTGCCGGCCACATGGGTCCCGTGCCCCTGATCGTCCCTGGGGTCGCCATCGTTATTTACGAAATCGTAACCTGGCAACAGCTTGCCATTAAGGTCCGGGTGGGTCTCGTCGACGCCGGTGTCGATAACGGCGATAGTGACCGTTGGGCTGCCCACCGTGATGTCCCAGCCCTGTGGAGCTTTGATCTTGGCCAAGTTCCACATGTCCGGGTACTTCGGGTCGTTGGGCTGAAGCGTCAGTCCCTCAGCGACGATTGTCAATGCCTCGGCGGACAGAATGGGGCCGTCGGGCCACCCGGCGATGCTGGCCATATAGTCGGGTTCAGCAAAGGTGACTGCCGGCTCGGCCTGGTAAGCGAAGACCATGCTCGTGGCTTCTTCTAGTACCTGGAGAATCTGGATGCCCAGAGCAGGAATCTCACCGATCACCTCAGCCCCGAGGCGTTCGTGGATTTCGGCCTTTTCTGCATCGGATGTGCCGGGTCCGAACTGGACGAGGAGCTGGCCCTCGACATAAGTGGCATCGCCATCCGGGAAAAACGCGGTGTCTTGAGCGTTGGATGGGACGATGTCGCGGCTCCTACGAAGGCCGGCTGTCGAAGATCCGGCAAGCGGCCAGCTCGTGGCGCGTGAGGTTGAAAAAGCTCGATATCCTGGGGCTAAGACAGCTAGAATGACGAGCAGCAGGAGTACAGTTTTCGTTTGACGTAACATGGACGTCACCTCCGAGAAAGAATCGCAGCTAAACGACACGTAGCGGAAATGTCAATGCTGTTGGGCAGATGAGGAATCTGCAAGACCCTAATCATTCCCAGATTTGCGGGCTTCCAAAGGGATTAGGGGGGATGATGATTATGTGTTTACGGTTCCCTGAAGCCAGCACCTGGTCGCAAACAGGGGGGGGACGCTGAAGCTATCCCCGCCGAGGTTCCGGCACGTCAGCGCCGGTCGTCAGGCCTGACAAAAGCTTGGGCAGGGGAAGCTTGGTCAGAATGGAATAGTTCAGCGTCTCATCGCCTATTTGTGAATGTGGGCGTTCAGCCACCCTTGCGAAGGTTGAGAGTAGCCGTGGCAAGAGGCCGATTTTCGACTGGCGAGGGGCGCCTCAACCCGAATGCGATTGGCAAACCTTCGCAAGGGTCCCCACTACCTGAACGGTTACTTGTGAATGATCAATTCCTCTGCATTTGTAACTACTCAGGTACTTCGTGCCTGAGTAGCTGCCTGCATTCTATAATGAGCCTACTCACGAACCTGTCACGATATTGGGCTGTCATAGGCAACGCACCTATAGGCAACGCACTTAATCCTAATACATCGGATACAGGCTCTGCTCGACGGGAAGGCTACTCCTGTTCGGTCCTCATCATGTTTTTATCAAATGGTGAGCCTACGGATTGACACCGTACACGTCGCGACGGAGAACCGACCACTTTCCGTAGTATAGCCGTCGTGCAGCATCGCCCTTTCTGAGCTAATATGTTCCTGTTGGAATAGTTGGTCCTCGGCTGTGCGCGCTTACAAGTTACGTAAGGGAGAGTTGGCTGTTGTGGCTGCACAAGAATAGACCAGAAAAAGGGGGTCGGTGCAGGGCGGCCGCCCTGCACCGACCCCCTTTTTCCGGATTTCTCAACTGCCAGGCTTTTGACAGATTGACGTCCAAATACTATACTTCCGATGTTGTCGTAGGATGCTGCACTGGGCCGGTGTTACTCCAAGGGGGCACCGGCTGACCCATGCTTTCTGACCTATACTTTCGGATAATGTTGAGTTGACGATAATCGATGACACGCCTGCTTAATTTAACGCTGGCCATTCTGCTCCTTGCCCCTCTTTGGGCTGGAGGTGTGAAAGCGCAGGAAGGCGATCCGCATCCGCATCTTCAGCAGATCATCCAGGAGATGAGTGTCGAAGAGCGTGTTGGTCAGCTTTTCCTGGTTTCCTACATGGGGCAAGATGCCGGCCCTGATTCCGACGTCGCCCGGCTGATTCGGGAGTTCAAGGTGGGCGGCGTACTCCTCAGCCCGAGTAACGGGAACTTCAAGAATGTTGCCGGGGCGCCGGCTCAAGTGGCCGAGTTAAGTGTCCGTCTTCAATCCTTAGCTCTGGGTCCTGCTGGGGCCGGCATTCCTCTTTTCGTCGCCATCGAGGCCGACGGCAATGGCTCGCCCACAACGTGGCTTCGGCAAGGTATGACGGCTGTGCCTAGCCCACTGGCCATCGGAGCTACTTGGGACCCAGAAACTGCTCGGACGGTGGGGCACATCGTCGGGCAGGAATTGTCGGCTGTGGGCGTGAATCTGCTGCTCGGTCCACCGCTAGATGTCTTGCTGACTCCTCGACCCGGGCAGCCCGGCGACCTGAAGACACGGTCCTTCGGCGGTTCTCCGTACTGGGTCAGTCAACTAGGCCAGGCCTATGTTCGAGGGATACACGAGGGGAGTGAGGGGCGAGTTGCAACGGTGGCCAAACACTTCCCAGGGCACGGCAGCAGCGACCGTAGCCCCGATCAAGAGGCTGCAACGGTCGACAAGTCGTTGGAAGAAATGGCCCGATCCGATCTTATCCCGTTTTTGGGAGTGACAGACGTTTCGAGTGAAGAGCCGGCCGACATCACAGACGCCTTGACAACATCCCATCTCCGGTACCGTGGCTTTCAAGGCCCCACACGACCTGGTTCGCCGCCGATCAGCTTCGATCCAGGTGGGCTGAAGGTAGTCATGGGTCTGCCGCAATTGGCGCCTTGGCGGGAGACAGGGTTACTGATCAGCGATTCGCTCGGGGTGCCGGCGGTCCGCCGGCACTTCAGCCCGGCGCTGGAAGCTTTCCCCCACAAGGAGATTGCCCAGAAAGCGTTGCTGTCTGGCAACGACCTTTTGCTCGTGTCCCGATTTGCGCTGCAGGATGACGACTGGCCAGCTCAGTTTGACAATGTCACATCGGCGATAAGTTTCTTCCGTGAGAAATACGAAAGCGATGACACCTTCCAGGCTCGCGTCGATGAGGCGTTGACCCGAATCTTGCATTTGAAGCTGAAGCTGTATCCCGACTTCGAGCCCAGATCGGTCGTAGTGGACCCGCAAGGCGTCGACGAACTGGTGGGCCAAGATGAAGCCAAGAAGCAGATGGCCACTATCGCTCAAAGTGCCATGAAAGTGATTGCCCCCGGTTCGCAAGAGTTAGCCGATCGCCTGCCCACAGCACCCCGCTCGGGTGATGCGATTGTCATCTTCACTGACGCACGTCAAGCTGCTGACTGTGTCAACTGTGAGACGTTTCAGCTCATCCCGGAGACTGCCATTCAGGATACCATGCTGCGCCTCTATGGGCCTGACGGCACCGGCCAGATTGATCCCACTCAGGTGAATAGCTTCACGTATCAAGACCTGAAGGCCTATCTGGCGCTGTCTAGTGAAGCAGAGGAAGCTTCTGGCACAGAGGAAGCTTCTGGTTCAGATGTACCGGATTTGACGGCGGAGAAGCAGAATGGCATCGAGAGCTTGCTGAAGGATGCCCAGTGGATCATATTCGCTATGCAGGACATCGATCCAGAGGATGCGCCGGCCTCGGACGCTCTCCGTATCCTGTTGAAAGAGCGAGCAAACAGCCTGACGGATAAGAAAGTCATCGTCATGACGTATGGGGCGCCGTACTATCTAGATGCGACCGAGACTAGCAAGCTGACAGCATACTACGCGGCCTTTAGCAAGGTCCCGGCATCAATTGAAGCGTCAGTTCGGGTGTTGTTCCAGGAATTCTTGCCGACGCGCGCACTACCGATGAGTGTGCCTGGCATTACCTACGACCTCAGTACTCAATTGCAGCCGGACCCAGCTCAAACACTCACCGTGAGTCGCGTGGGCAGCGAAGATACAACCATCAACGTTGGTGGCGAGTTCACCATCCAGACTTCAACAATTCTGGACAAGAACGGCCACCCAGTACCGGATGAGACCAAAGTGACCTTGTGGTTGACGGATCCGACCGATTCGACATATCTAAGTTTCAAGGAGGTCAAGACGGTCGACGCAGTGGCGGAGACGACTCTTCTAGCAGAGCGCGCTGGCCCAGTCGAAATTCGTGCGGAAGCCGGCGAAGCCCAGACAGCAGAGCCACTGGCATTGACCATCAAGGGCGAGTCTGCGCCTCCACCACCAACGGCCACCGAGGAGCCGGCGACTCCGACAGAGCCTCCGCCGACCGTCACACCATCACTCACCCCGACACCTGAACCAACCCCACAGGATCAGATCGCTTCCACGTCAGTGAGCTGGGTCAACTTGGCCCTGTCCATGCTCGGGATGCTCATCGCCAGCGTCGTCTCCATATCCGTCGATCACAATGGGGGCCGGCGAGCGTTGTCTCAAACTGTGCGTCTATTTCTACTGTCCCTGACGGCCGGCCTAATCGGGTACTTGGTTGTTGGGCTAGAGTGGATTCAGGTCGGAAAATTGCCAGGACTGTCCACGCTGCCCGCTCCGTGGCGAACCCCTCTGCTGAGCACGCTGTTCGCGCTTGTTCCGCTGCTCTGGGTCGTGTGGGATCGACAGCAGGGCGAGTTATAGAGAATATGGTCTGCTATGGCTCGTTTGGGGGACGCGAAGCCGTGTCTGTGGCCAGGTGTTGTCTACAGTGCGATGAGCGAACCGCTTACCAGAGCGGCTGGCCCCGTCGAAGCGGATGTTGTGGTTGATTGCCAGGTGACCGTTATGGCCAAGATTAACAGGGAGAGCACGATAACAAGGAGTACCGCATTTTGGCGTAGTGCCTGAAGCCAGGGGGATGGCTTCGGTTGGGGCTGCCGGGGAATCGAGTTCGGTGACGACAGCCCGGTGAAGAGAAGTTGCTGGAGTTCGGCGATGCCGGCCGGCCGCTTCTCCGGGTGCATGGACATTGCGCGGCTGATTGCGGTTTCGGTTCGATTCGAGATCTCTGAGTTGATCGTTTGCGAGGGCGGAAGTGCATGGGGATTGACAAATCGTTCCTGTGCAGTGGCCGGCGCGCGACCTGTAAGGAGATGGTACAAGGTCGCCCCCAGAGCATAGATGTCTGTACGTGTGTCGGTATGCCCAGTTCCGCCGCCGTACTGCTCGAGGGGTGTGTAGGGTAATGACCCGAGTCCCTGGAGCACAGTGACGGTGCGTGGGTCTTCTGGGTCTAGCGGCTTTACCAGTCCGAAATCGACAAGCTTGATCCGACCTTCTGGTGTGAGCTTGATGTTGGCTGGCTTGATGTCCCGGTGTAAGACCGCCGGCTCCTGGCTGTGTAGATACTCCAATGCGTCGCACAATTGTTGTGCCCAGGCCAGGACGCGCTCCTCATCCAGGAACTGGTTCTGCCGGCGGGCTTCGTCAAGCACCTCTTTGAGATTGCGACCGGCGACGAAGTCCATAACCAAATAGTCCAAGCCATCCCGTGAGAAATAGTCGGAAACTTTCGGGAGATTGGGGTGATCTAGCCGAGCCAGGATGCTCGCCTCGCGGCGGAACTGGTCCTGAGCTTGGACGATAACTTCTCGGCTGGCACCGGGCTGAGGTTGGACCTCCTTGATAGCACACATCCGGCCTTCCAGGCGGAGGTCTTCAGCCTGATATACGGCGCCCGCGCCTCCTTGTCCGACTAGGGCCGCGATCTTGTAGCGGTTTCGTAGCACCGTACCCGGGGGTTGCAGTTCATACAAAGGCGTTACTCCTCCATGCAAGGTGTCCCCTACGGGGCATCCGTGGAGTCTAAGGTTAGTCTATTCCGTGATTTCTGTCAAAGAGAAAGGAGGGCCCTTCACACATGCAAGAACGTGAATTGCCGATGCTCATTATGCACGATGGTCAGCAAATTGGCCAGGAGTGGGTGCTGGAGACTGATGAGGTGAGTATCGGGCGTGACGACGATAACGCCATCGTGCTCCCAGATCGTCGAATATCGCGCCGGCATGCCGTGATTGAGCACGACGACGACCGATACTACATCCGTGATTGTGACAGCAAGAACGGCACGTTTCTTAACGATGAATTACTGCAAGGATCTGTTGCGCTAAAGGACGGCGACGATATTTCCGTCGCTATGGGATTTACCCTGACGTTTGTCGATGCCGGGGCTACTACCCCGTTGTTCTTCGAGGGGCATCGGGGGGTAGTGATTGACGATGCCAGCCGGCAGGTGTGGGTGCGCGGTCAGGAATTGGAGCCGCCTCTGTCGACGCAGCAGTATCGACTCCTGTATCTCCTGTACGAGAATATCGGCAAGGTCGTCACCCGAGAAGAGATTGTGCGCGTCGTGTGGCCGGACGCGATCGGCGGCGGTGTGTCCGAGCAAGCGATTGACGCACTCGTCCGCCGGCTTCGTGACCGAATCGCAGAAGTCGACCCCGATCACCAGTATGTGGTGACCGTTCGCGGGCACGGGTTTCGCCTGGAGAACGCGCCCTGACGGCGCCCCATGGAGTTGCACCCTGATCCTGCCCAGCCAGAACGGACGACCGAGCCGCTGGTTCCTTCAGGAGTGAAAATACATATGTCAACATATACGCGTACTTTGATCACGTGCTTGTTTGTCGCGCTCTTGGCGTACCTGGCGACGCCCATGATTGCGAAAGCCGGCCCGCCCACGACGAATCGCCCAGGGGAAGGTCATGTCGATGACTCAGTTTCATTGCCGCGCTACGCTGCCGGCCGAATTCTCGTTCGATTTAGGCAAGCCCCCACCCAGGCATCAGCATCTGCTCTGTTGAGCAGCTACGGCGCCGAACTGGGCGAACGGATCGGCGTGGATACTTACACGGTTTCTGTTCCGCCTGGACAGGAAGAGATGTTCGTCACTCGTCTGCGGAAGGATCCCGCTGTCGAGTCCGCGATGCTCGATCTGCGGCTGGAGGTGCCGCTGCTGGACCCATTAGGGGGATTCCAGAATTTAAAACCTCCCAAAAACCTAAAGATTTCCAGGGGAAATAGGCCGTTTTTGGGAGGTTTATTTCCCTGGAAGTCCCTAGGTGTCACGGCGGACAAGGGTGCCGGCTGGTGGTCGGCTCCATCCCTCGGCGCAACTTCAGGTGGCGTGATTACGGACACGTTACGGATGAGCACTGTCCCGGATGGTGCAGCGCTTCCAGAGAACACCTTGCCGACTGAGTCCCCACAGACCTACGCCGTGTTCGATTACCAAGAGCTAGAAGACGAGCCTATTCGCGTCCAGGTCTATTCTCTCGACATCGAATCATCGCCCATCGTGGTGTTTGATGCTGTTGAAACACTGAATGGGATGGGAACGGCCTCTATCGTTGTGCCGGCGTCGGCGCACTTCGTCGAGTCAGGTACGTTCCCTATTGGCCACTACCTCACCCTGGTCTACGAATCCGTGTCGGGAAGCTGGAAGGCGATTGGGACCGTGGCATGGCATGTCAGCACGCAGCCCAACGACCGCTGGTTCCTAACGGATCGGTATCAGTGGAACTTGCACAATTCGGGTGAGCGGGGCACACGTGATGCGGACATCGACGCGCCCGAAGCATGGGACGTAACCACGGGCAGCGAGAGCGTCACGATTGCGGTTGTTAGCAGCGGTGTCGCCCTCGATCATCCCGATCTCAAGAACAAGATTTGGAAGAATGAGGACGAAGTAGCCGGCAACAACGTCGATGACGACGGCAACGGCTACATCGATGATGTGAACGGGTACGAGTTCTTTCAGGAAGATGACAACCCCGACCCTGGAGACGATATCGGGTGGGGGACCTTCGCCGCCGGCATCGCGGCCGCCGAGACGAATAACCAGGTTGGGATGGCGGGCGTATCCTGGGGCGCACGCATCATGCCCATCAAAGTGGTGCGCCTGCTCGTGACTTCCAGCGCCCGGATCCCCTACGGCTTCGTCTCCGATCTGATCCAAGGACTCCACTACGCTGCGGACAACGGCGCACGCGTGATTTTTGTGGCCCCCATCGTTTCTTCGGCTGAATTTGAGAAAGTCGAGATGCTCCGCCAAGCGGTCGAGTATGCCGCGGACCAAGGGGCGTTGATCGTGGGCGTCGTCGGTGATCAGGGGCGAGACGATGCGGTATGGCCAGCCCTGTTCCCCCAGGTGCTCGGCGTCGGCGCCACGGACTACAACGACGAGCTGACTGAGTTCACAAACGTGGGGGAGGCGCTCGGGGGTGGTTTGGTGGCGCCCGGCAAGCTGATCCTGAGCACCTGCACCTCGTATCTGCCGGCCTGCGTGAGCACCTATCCGGTCGATGTCCACGGACAGACGGCTTGGGCGGCGGCACAGGTGGCCGGCGTTGCGTCACTGGTATGGTCGGTGAATCCGGAGCTCTCGCCGGAGGAGGTTCGGCAGCGTCTGGAGGAGACAACGGATGATCTGGGTCCGCCGGGACCGGACCATCTGTATGGCCATGGGCGCCTCAATGCCGGCCGCGCAGTCCGCTGGACAAGACACTTGCTACACGTGGATGTCCCGGCGTTGTTCTTCCTCGTCGACGATCACGATCAACACGTGTGCCGTGTGATCCGTAACTACGCGACCGGGCCGTTCAGTTGGTCGGCCAGCGGGAACGCTGATTGGCTGCAGGTCAGTGGTCCAACAGGGACGTTCACGCCGTCAGAACTGGAGGTGTGCGTCCTTCGCACGGCGTTAGCGGAGTACGATACGTACGCGGCAACGCTCACAATACTGAGCACGCTGGACACCCAGAGTGAGCCGGTCAGCATTCCGGTCACCGTCAAGTACATTCCCCAAAAGTCGCGCGCGTTCGTGCCGTTCGTCACGCGAGGGCCGGCCAGGGAGTAGGAACCTCGGAGTGATGCAACATGGCGCGCTGCGCGAGTTACCACGTGAGATCGCGCAGCGCGCTATTTCTTGTCGTAAAAGGGTCGGGCTACCTTATGCATCATCAGTAGTAGTGGGCGCCTAATGACTTGTCACAAGAGGTGACCGGCACCTGCCTCAATAAGCTTGATATGGGGGGAAATCTTGGCTTTAGGTGCCGGTCGGTCACCTGACAACTTGTTAGCGCACCCAGTAGTCTGGTGTTTCTACATTTTGGACATATGGCCCAAGAACCCCCTTCTTCGGTGTGTTGATGCGACATGTCTAGAGTGTCAGTTTGACTTAGGAAGTCATAAGTCCAATGTCAAGTAAGTGCAGGGCCAAACTCCCAAGACCTGTCTGCGTGCCTGTCCTGCGGACGCAGGCAGGCGCACAGGCAGGCCTGAAACAAGTTTCAGCGTCCAGGCGACGTCCTGAGCTCCGTCGA
>JAANWY010000229.1 GCA_018263655.1 Anaerolineales bacterium
ACGAAAAGGGAGAGAAGATGTCCAACATCTCCTGGCCCTTCACGACGTGGGTGATCTCGTAACTCTGCCCCGAGCCCGTCGAAGGGTCACCTTTGATCACCTCATCGATGAGATCGCGCGCCAGGATCAAGCGCTCGCCATCCCGCTGGACGACGGCATAGTCAACATCCGGCCCGACGGCCAGGGCAACGTTGCCTGGCAAAGTCCAGGGCGTGGTGGTCCAAACCAGAAAGTAGGTGTCTGGCTCATCTTGCAGCGGGAACCGCACAAAAATGGAAGGGTCATCCGTCTGGTTGTATCCCAGCGCCACTTCGTGATCTGACAGCGCCGTGCCGCAACGTGGGCAGTATGGCACTACCTTGAATCCTTGATAGATGAGGTCCCTGTCCCACAGTTGCTTAAGTATCCACCAGATAGACTCCACGTACTCGTTCTTCAGCGTGACGTATGGATCGTCCATATCGATCCAGAAGCCAATCCGCTCCGTCATCTGCTCCCACTCTTCCACGTAGCGGAACACGCTCTGTCTGCACAGATCGTTGAAGGGCGCGATACCGTACTCCTCGATCTCGCGTTTGCTGGTGAAGCCGAGTTCCTTCTCGACCTCAAGCTCTACCGGAAGTCCATGTGTATCCCAGCCCCCCTTCCTGAGCACATGCTGGCCTTGCATCGTGTGGTAGCGCGGGAACAAATCCTTGAACACCCGCGCCAGTACGTGATGGGTTCCCGGCAGACCGTTAGCCGTTGGCGGACCTTCGTAAAACACGTACCTCGGAGCGTCCTTGCGGAGCTCCAAGCTCTTGGCAAACGTGTCTTGCTGCCGCCACAGCTCCAGAACTTCTTGTTCAAGCTCTGGGAAACTTACCTGTGACTTGACTTCTTCGAACATACAACCTCCGTGATAGCGTCTCACTCCTGGTCCACTAGCTCGATGTAGATCCGCTTGTTGATCCGCCCCTTGCTCTCGTAGTCGACTACCTTGATCGGGCCGACCTCGCTGGTGTTAGCGACGTGGGTCCCGCCGTCAGCTTGCAAGTCAAGCCCCTTCACATTCACCGTCCTAACCTCCTGAATCGACCTTGGGAGCAAATTGATCTTGGTGCGAATCAGATCCGGGATCTCGAAGGCCTCGTCACGCGGCAAGATGTCGATCTCGACGTCGCGCGATGCTTCCACCTCGATATTGATCTTCTCTTCGATCTCTTCGACCAACTCCTTGCTCATGCTCTCGAACTCGAAGTCCATTCGGCCTGCACCAAGCTTCATGTTCCCACCGGTCACCTGGGCACCGTAGTCGCGCCAGACCACCCCGCACAGGATGTGAAGCGCGGTGTGGGTGCGCATGAGCTTGTAGCGGCGGTCAGATCGGAATAGCCCAAGAACTTTGGCTCCTTCGGGAGGTGCCTCGGCGTTCAGATGGTGCCAGATGTCGGGACCTTTCTTCTTCGCTTGTTCCACCTGCCAGGTCTGATCCTCCACGGCCAGCGTCCCGGTATCTTCTGGCTGCCCTCCACCCCCCGGATAGAAGGCTGTCTGATCCAGCACCACACGGTTACCCTTCGACTTCGCAACGACTGCCTCGAATTCGCGGAGATAGCTGTCGGTCATATAAAGCAGTTCTGTCATGGTTTTCTCCCAAAACAAGAAAGCTCCCGTCCCCACACTGGGACGAGAGCCATGGATAACTCCCGCGGTACCACCCTGATTAGCGATGACCGCTCGCTCGATCAAGTACGGGAGGCACCGACGAGCGCCTCCGATACTCGCACCCCGATAACGGTGGGTGACGCCGGCCAAGCCTACTAAGAGCTAGTCAGGGTAATCGCTTAGTCAGTTAGTCGCTTAGTCAGTAGACCGATTAGCCAATTGGCCACTTGACCAATCGACTACCCACTACTGACCATCCGACTAGTGTCCTTTTCAGTCGGCAACTCCGGAGGGATTTTCGACGAGGTCTGTGCGCCGGCCTCGCACCAACTGGCCGGCTCTCTGTTGCAACGCCCCTCGCCTACTCGTCTCCATCAACGCCGGCAACATATAAGAGAAAAAGCCAACAGATAAGCTGCTGGCCAATGATTGAAAGACGGCCCCGCTATGCCGTGTGTGGGCGGGTTTTGAACCTGCTTACGCAGGTGGGTGCCTACTGGCGGGATAACCCGACTAACGGGCGACTCCGCATCAAGATCGGCTCCCTTTGTGAAGGTGTTGGCTCAAAACTCTACGCGCATCACGATCACAGCAGGGCACCTCATTAATTAGTATACCACAAACACCATGCACTGTCAAACCAAATGCCGCCGGCTGGGTGCATCCCACATTTGTTAATGACGCAATCACCATCTGAACGCCCGTACCAGTATGCGTCACCATCTCGAACAAGTTCGAGCGTCCGGACGCCGCAACTTGTTGCGGGCTGAGAGCGCCGACCACCGGCTTTACGAACCTGGGATGCACACGCGCCGGCCTCGAACCAGCACGCCCCACACATATGAGCGGGATTTCGGGGCTTCAACTCTTTTGTGTTTCGGCGTTTTCTGGTATAATCTTAACGAACTTGGTTCCTCTCTCTCTTCTCGACCGTTTGCCAGTCGGTAGCCGGCTTCGCAATCGCTGGAAACCGTTTACAGACGCATAGCAGCATGCTCCAGTCTTATCGCAAGGAGACACTATATGGATACAGACACGCGACAAGTCAACATCAACACGGCCACAGCCGAGGAACTCGCCGGCCTATCGGGGATCGAGCCCGAACAGGCCGAAGCAATCGTCGCCCACCGCGATGCCCACGGTCTCTTCGAAACCGCTGCAGACCTCGTCGACGTTGAAGGCATCGGGGACACAATCTACGATATCTTTTTAGAAGGCCGCGTGATGGCCGGCCCAACCGAAGCACCAGAAACCGCTCCTGAAGCCAAAGCTCCGGAGGAGCCAGAAGAAACTACTACAACCCCGCCAGTCGAGGAAGCCCCCTCCGGCGAGGAACCCGAGGAAGCGCCAAGCATAGCAGAGGATCGCCCGCCGTTTACGCCCCCGCCCCCGCCCGTAACCGAAACAGACCGCGATGGCTGCGCGGCAACCGTAATCGAGTGGCTGGTTCTGCTCTTTCTTGGCGCCCTGCTGGCAACAGCGCTTTCACTGGGCATCCTGTACGCTCGCAACGGCACCCTAAACTTCTCCGAAGTTCGAGGCGTCCGGGAGGCCAGGGCCGCCATTGTCGAGTTACAGTCTCAACAGGCGCAAGTCCAAGCCAATGTCAAAGCCCTGGAACAGCAAGCCGACCGCCTGAGCCGGACGCTGGCTTCTTTGGAGGAGAAGGCCAACACATTGGAAACCTACACCGGAACAATCCGCAACGAGCTCGAAACGGCCAAGGGCGACATCGAGACCGCGCGGGGGGACCTTGCGACAACACGTGAAGATGTCGAGACTCTCCAGGCGGACGTCAAAGCAGTGGCCACCGAATCAGCCCAGTTCGATGGCTTCTTGACCCAGCTCCGCGACGTGCTGATTGAGTTTCAGGGGACACCGCTGCCGACTGCGACGCCGACGGCTACGCCAACGTACACACCGACGGCCTCTCCGACCGTGACCGGGACAGCCACCGCGCGCCCTACCGCCACGGCAGGGCAGACACCGACCGCGCAGCCGGCTGCGACGGAAGCTCCAACGACCACGCCCGCCCCGTGACCTACGCAAGACATGATAACGCAAGATCGTGTGGCAGACTATACAGCAGTGGCTGAACCCGATCAATATGCCTGAGAGCGATATCGACTACGGCTCAGAACGCCGGGCCATGGTGGAGGATCAACTGGAACGGCGTGGCATTCAGGACTCGCGTGTCCTCGATGCCATGTTGACTGTGCCCCGTCACGTTTTCGTGGCCCAGCACACTCAGCCGGCGGCATATGCGGACTCGGCGCTACCCATCGGCCATGGCCAGACGATCTCACAACCCTACATCGTCGCCTTCATGACGGAAGCCGCACAAATCAGTCCAGGGGACAAGGTGTTAGAAATTGGCACCGGATCGGGCTATGGCGCCGCTGTCGCAAGTCAGATCGCCGGTGAGGTATTCACCATCGAGCGACACAGCAAACTGGCACAGCAGGCGCGTGAGCGCTTTGACGAACTCGGCTATGAGAACCTTCACGTCGTCGAGGGGGACGGAAGTCAAGGCTGGCCCGAGGAGGCACCGTACGATGCAATTATCGTGACGGCTGCGGCGCCGGAACTACCACAACCCTTGGTGGAGCAGCTCACCGATGGAGGCCGGCTTGTGGTTCCCGTGGGCACACGGCACTCGCAGAAGCTAGTGCGAGCTGAGCGTTCAGGCGACCAGATACAACGCACACCGCTAACAGCCGTGCGCTTTGTGCCTCTGGTCGGCGAACACGGATGGCAGCGCCAGTAAGATGAGCCGACAATCTCAACAAGCGTACCATGCACTGGGTCGCCAGACCGGTGGCTGGTTTACCATCTTGAAAGACACATACGTCAGTTTCCAGGAGGACGAATGCACGGTTCGAGCTGCTGCCATTGCCTACCGCGCGCTTTTCTCCATTTTCCCCCTCGTACTGCTGGTGTTCGCGCTAAGCAGTAGTCTGTTGGCTCGACCTCAAGTGCGTAGTCAACTTGTGGACTTCACCTTGCAAAACCTCCAGGCCCCCGGCTTGGCCAGCGAGGTGATCGCACAGGCGAACCACATCCTGGATGAGAGCGAGGCCGTTAGTATTCTGGCTCTCATTGGGTTGCTGTGGGGTGGTTCCGGAGTCTTCGGAACGATTGACAATGCACTCAACACCGCCTGGAATGTGCGCCGGCGCCGCTCCTTTTGGCGCAGCAAGGCCGTCAGTCTTCTGGCCGCCCTCGTCGTAATCATCCTATTTCTGTTGTCGGTCGCAGCGACCGCGATAGTAAACGCGATCCAGTTTCTGCCCGAGATGGCAACCTTCATCCCGCTAAGCGAATACCTGGGTCAGGCCATAGGCTTTCTGCTGCCGATTGCCCTCAGCTTCACGATGTTTCTGCCGCTGTACAAACTCCTGCCGTACACGCAAGTCACCTGGCGTTCCGTGACGCTGGGGGCGCTGCTGGCCGCTGTGCTCTGGCAAGTATCCAACATCTTGTATTCGATCTACGTGGCGCGCGTGGCCGCAGGTCGTTACAGTTTAGTGTATGGTCCATTCGTAGCGGTGATTCTCTTCCTCCTGTGGATCTACGTTAGCAGCATCATTTTGTTGATCGGTGCAGAATTGGCCGCGGCATACGATAAAAATCGCGGTGTTCCACACTCAGCGAGACGTCCACTGCCAGACTGACACAGCCGGCAATGCGCGGTTTCCTCTGCTTCACATCTGATGATATACTTGACAGCAATCCAACTAACCATCCAGTAACTGTCCAGGCAGTTGCCTTCGCAGTTGAGAAATGCGAAAAATGGGGGCGGCCGCCCCCCACACCCCCATCTTTTTCGCATTTCTCAACTGCGAGGGCGCAGGGCTTGGGTAGGTACCCACGGTAAAGAATATGCGGTGAACCGTCATAGCTTGGAGCAAAGGAGTACATCATGACCACAACGAAATACGCTGAAAAGACACAAGCCGCCTCGCGCTCAAGGGGGGGCGTGGAAATCACCGAAATCTGGAACTGGGGCTGGTCAGAGCACGCGAAGCTCACCAACACGAGCGATCGGGTTGCAGACGTAGGCGGCTGGGTTCTCGGCGCATTGAAGGAAGAAAAAGTATTCCGTTTCCCGCTCGGCTTCAAATTGGAGCCGGGGCAGACGGTCACGATCCACAGCGGTGCCAATGCTACGCTCAAACAAGACCCGCCCCTGGATCAATACTGGAACTCTGAGCCGATCTGGGCCAATCGCGGCGACGTCGGGATCCTGTTCGACGCTGCCGGCAGCGAAGTCGCCCGCTACGTCTACCGGATGCATGGAAATCCCGACCTCGATGCCGAGCCAGAGAAACGCCTCGGCGAACACGAGCTAGACGGCTATGAGTTCACAGACGTAGCGGAGTCTGAGTAGCAGAGAGGTTTGTAGTCAGCCACGTAGCAGGGCGAAGTGGCGCCGGCGTGACGGCACTCCGTTCCATGCCTGGCTACGAACGTGACGGGGAGGTGGTGTGATGTGAGCAAGACGCGTACTCATGTTTATGTCGAAGGACACGTACAGGGGGTCCTCTTTCGTGACGCGACACGCCGGCGCGCCCAATCCCTCGGCGTGACCGGCTGGGTGCGAAATCTATGGGACGGTCGCGTAGAAGCCGTGTTCGAGGGCGAAGAAGACGCCGTGCGCCAGATGGTCCAGTTCACGCGCCAGGGACCGGCTCGGGCTAGAGTGACCAACGTGGACGTTGAATACGGCGCATACACCGGGGAATCCGACACGTTTGTGGTTCGTTACACTCGATGAAGTGTCGGTAATGCAACTGAGGGATTCCAAATTGGCATATGCGTCGCTTCATGCTACAATTTCTCTACGGGTATATGTTTAGGGCTAAGGATTAAGCTCATTTTGCCGTTGAATTGCCTGAGATTTCGGCTTCAATTGGGGAAGTTATTTAATTCTCAATCCTTAGCGTCACGATAGAAACCAGATTTTCTCGTTCGTTTGACCAAGTTGTTGACAAGCGCTGACTCCCTTCTATTGACCCAGAGGTTGTTCAGCCAACGAAAAACCTGGTTTCTGGTAGCCGTGCTAAACAAGCACCTCTACGGTAATGAGGACCAGTAATGATGCTAGATAAACAGGAACTTCATCAAGTCCGCGACTACGTGGTTCGCACCCTGCCGGATTTGCTGCGCGAGGACCCTGAGATTGCAACAACCATCGAGGGTATCCTGGCTCAACACTTTCCTCGCCGTGATGAATTTGCGCGCCTGCTCGATGAACTCCAGCTACTGCGCGAGCAGATGGAGCAGCGCCTCACCCTGCTGCGCGAGGACATGGATCGGCGCTTTGAGCAAATGGAGCAGCGCTTTGAGCAAATGGATCGGCGCTTTGAGCAAATGGAGCAGCGCTTCATCCTGCTGAGCGAGACAATGGAGCAACGTTTTGGGCAAACAGATCGTACCCTGCTTGCGGTCAGGCGTGACGCCGCTAGGCTGCAACACAGTCATGAGATGATCCTCGAGCGCATGGATCACCAAGAATCGTGGCTCAATTTTGTGACGGGCAACTTGCGGAGCGAGAAGGGGAAGACCTTGGAAGATATGTTCGCTACAGCGCTGCGCTACGGATTGAAAAATCCAGACATCACGCCGGACAAGATTCGGTTGCGCCAGGAGCTGGTGGATGCGGAAGGACGGGTCTTCAAGACAGGGTTTGAGACCGAAGTTGATCTGATCGCTGAAGACAGTAGGCTCATCGTTTTCGAGGTCAAGGCAACGGCCAAGTCAAGTGACGTGGACTTCTTCGCCTTGAAAGTTGACCTGGCGGCGGCCCAGAATCCGGACAAATCGGTGGAAGGGGTTTTCATCTCGCTGGCTGCCTCGCCGGCCGTCCAGCAACGTTGCGCCCACTACGGGCTGGCGTTGCTAGGGTAAGTGGTAGGAGGTTTCGAATGGCATCTCCCTTCCCAGGTATGGACCCTTATCTCGAAGACAGCGGTATCTGGCCGGGCTTTCACCATCGCTTGGCCGATGAATTGGCAGACCGGTTGAATACTCATATCGGCCCGAAATACTATGCTGACGTAGAGGTGCATACCGTCTTTGAAGAGATAACTATCGCTGCACCTTCGAGGGCGCGATATCCGGATGTAGGTGTCTATGCCCGAGCGCCAGAAGAGCCGGCGCCCGGGCCAGCCGCAACAGCCGTCGCTGTTTCGGAGGCGCCAGTGAAACGGGAGATCGTAGCCGGCCAGACCAAGCTCCGGGCTGTGCACGTCTACTTAACTGAAACGGACGAACTGGTCACCTCTATCGAACTCCTCTCTCCCTACAACAAGCGATCCGGCGATGGCCTGGAGGAGTACCGACGCAAACGTTCAGAGCACTTACTTTCATCCGTCCACCTGGTCGAGATCGACCTGCTGCGTGGTGGCACACGGCCAGGCAGGGAAGTGAACGAGCCTCCGCTTGACACCGACTACGTCATGCTTGTCAATCGCTACTGGCGCGGGAGGAACATACGCATCTCGGAAATCTGGCCGGCGGCCCTCAACGAAGCCCTCCCCGGGTTACCGGTTCCCCTCCTGCCGCCAGACCCGGATGTGGCAGTGAGCTTGAACGCCGCAATCGAGGCCATCTACGGCCGCGCCGGCTACGACTGGCGCATTGACTACCAACATCCTGTGCCTCCCCCCGAGCTGCGCCCCAAAATGGCCACCTGGCTCCAAGAAGAGCTGCCCGACGTGACTACAACGGCCGGCTAGAACAAAGACAACGGTTGCTGGCCGAAACCGAAGAGGACCCGAGCCACGATCACCGCTGTAAAACCAAGAATCACAATCGCCGCTGCCACCCCGTCTACCGGCCTGAAATGAAGCTGCCGGCGCACCGTCCGCTCCCGGCCGGCGGCCCCGAAAGCCCGCGCCTCCATAGCCCACGCGAGACGCTCCGCCGCGCGCAGTGACCCAATCAGCATGGCCACCAACGCCGGCACATAGGCCCGACCCGCTCGCACGGGATTCCAGCGCGCGATCACCAACCCACGCGCCCGCTGTGCGTCCATCACCCGCTGGAACGATTCATAGAGGGTGGGCACATAGCGCAATGCAATCGCCATCATCAGCCCCCACTGATACGGGACCCCCAGACCGACTAGGCCCATGATCATCGACGTCTGATCGGTGGTGAACAGCCACACGAAGAAGGCGAAGGCCATAGCATCGACGCGCGCCGCCATTGCCAGCGCCTGCCACACATCCAGCGCTGTCACCGTCACCGGTCCCAGCTCGAAAAGGACGGAGGCGCCAACTGTCGAGAAGACGGGCCACAGAATTGGAATCAAGAACGTGACCGGCAACATGAGCCGCCAAGCCCACGCTAGCCGGCCCACTGGCACCCCGGCCGACAGCAGCACAACGTGACACACGGCCAGAAACGCCACAAACAGAGGGAGGTTGCCGAGGCTGAGCAGCGTCACCATCCCCCCGACGGCAAACGCCAGCTTCACCCGAGGATCGATCCGATGCAGCCACGAATCGCCCGGGACGTAGATCGACGTGCTAAGACTCATTAGGCCTCAGCTCCTGACGCCGGCCTAATTCGAACACGGGCGGCGCCGCCAACCCAGCCGCGTCGAGCATGCTGTCGTCAGCAAAGACGTCGGCCGGCGCGCCGTTCGCCAGCACCCGCCCAGCCTGCAAGACGACACAGCGTTCTGCATGCTCGGCCACGAGTCGCATATCGTGAGTGATCATGACCACCGTCACGCCTCGGGCTCGCAGCTTCTCTATCCACGTCATAAGTCGGTGCTCAAGCCGGCGGTCTAGACCAACTGTGGCCTCGTCCAACACCACGATATCCGGACGCATGGCGTGCACCGACGCAAGCGTCACCAGCCGGCGGACGCCATAGCCCAACGTCGCCGGCGGAGTAGCGGCGCGATCACCCAAATCGAAGGTTTTCAGAGCCGCATTCACACGTGCCTCCACGTCGCCCGCTGATAACGCCAGATTTCGCGGACCAAACGCCACCTCTTCGCGCACGGATGGGGCGAAGATCTGATGATCGGGATTCTGGAACACGTATCCGACGCACCGGGCCAGCACGCCGGCCGGCACTGAGCGTGTATCATCGCCCAGCACGACCACGCGCCCCTTCTGAGGCAGCAGCAGGCCATTGATGTGTTTGACCAGGGTCGTCTTCCCCGATCCGTTGGCGCCGATCAGTGCTACAAAATCGCCGTGTCCAACGACGCAATCAACGCCCGAAAGAGCCTGAATCCCGTCGTAGTTGTGCCAGAGACCATCAACATGAATGGAGGGGGAACCGGACAGGTTTGAAGAGGACTTGGGGTCTCTGTTGGCGCGCCCTGTTTCTCTCAAGCGCTCCGTAGTTCCCCTTCTGTCCACGTCATCCAGCGTCAGCGGCAGTGGGTCCCACCCCAACGCCCGGCCGATTTCGGTCACCTGTGGGACATCCAGACCGAAGTTGTGCATCCGCTCAACCTGACTGAAGACCTCACGCGGCGCCCCGGCGAGAGCAATCTCTCCTGCCTCCAAAACGACCAGACGATCAGCGAACGCTGCGGCGTCGGGGTCTTGCGTGGTCATGACAACAGCGGTTCCCTGCCGGCGCAGATCGGTGATGACAGATAGGACAGCCTGGCGCCCCAGCGGGTCGAGGCCGGCTGTGGGTTCATCCATGACAAGGACGGAGGGGCGCATAGCCAGCACAGACGCGATAGCCAGCCGGCGCTGCTGCCCGCCGGATAGCGTAGCCGGAGAACGCTGTCTGAGGCCCTCCAACCCGACGACGCCCAGCGCCCAGTCGATCCGTCGTTCGATCTTGTCAGCCGGCACCCCCAGGCTCTCTGGCCCAAACGCCGCCTCGTCCTCCACACTCATGTTGAAGAGCTGGCTCTCCGAGTCCTGGAACACGTGCCCGACGACAGTGGCCAAGTCTGCCACGCTGCACCGTTTCGTATTTCGGCCGTCCACCCAAACGTCACCGCGGATGACCCCGCCCGTGGCGTGGGGGACAAGACCGCTGAGAGAGAGAGACAGCGTCGTCTTGCCGGCGCCCGTCGGTCCCATCACGGCGACGAATTCACCGCGCTCGATGTCCAGATCGATCCCGCGCAAGGCCGGCGCCGGGCTCTGTTGATCCGGGATTGGTGGCGGATAAGTGTAGTGCAGATCTTCGACGTGAATCAGCGTTGGGCTACCCCTCACGCCACGTGCGCGGCTGGGTCAAGGTGTCGATCTGGGGATAGGCGCGGCGTACAGCGATGAGCAAGCCGATGGCGATGAGTCCGCCGATAAGCACCTGGGGCAGATTGATGGTCGTTGCTTCGCCGGCTGCCGGCCCGGGCCCGAACAATACGTACTCCACGGCGAAGTAACCCCCCACCATCACCACCGCACCGGCCAACCAGCCGGCCACCATGCCGGCGCGCCCCCTTTGGTAGGCCAGGTAGCCAGCCACGAGCCCCTGAACCCCGTGAATCAGAAACGACCAGATGGCGAAGTGGGCATACCCGCCCAGGATGTCGGCCAGACCGGTACCCAGACCACCCACGATGAACCCGACGGCCGGCCCAAAGGCAAAGGCGGCGAAGTAGACGCCCACATCGGCCAGCGTGAAATAGCCTCGGGTCGGCGCAAACGGCACGCGTACGCCCAAGGTAAATACGATCGTGACCGCCGTCATGATGGCGATGAGAGCGATGGTACGCGCATCCAGCGTTAAGTGTTCCTTCAGCATATCGATAAACCTCCTGTTCACACCAACGGTTGAGCAACTCACACCAACGGTTGAGCAACACCTTCGACTTCCGGCTGTTGCTCAGCTTGAGATTTCACGACGGACAAGGCTTCTGCCAGCCGTGAAATCGCTTTGCGAATCGCCGGCTCTGGCTGCGACGAGAAGTTGAGCCGCAGGGCATCTTCCCCACCGGCCTCAGCGTGGAAGACCTCGCCTGGCACAAAGGCTACGCCCTCTCGGCCGGCTTCGACCAACAAATCGCGCGCCTTCAGATCCGCCGGCAGCCGGCACCACAGGTTGAAGCCCCCATCCGGTACCCGAAACTCGAGTTTGGGACATGCCCGCTCCAATTCATCAACCATGGCCTGGCGCCGGCGCGGATAAATAGCGCGCACCGCCGTCAGGTGCGCGTCCAAATGGCCCTCTCGAATGAACGCCATCGTGGACCATTGAGCAAGGGTATTACCGTAAAGATCGACGCGCTGCTTGATGAGGGCCAGACGTTCGACGACCGATCTCGGCGCCGCAATCCACCCAAGGCGCAAGCCCGGGAACATGATCTTGGAAAAGGTGCTCAAATAGATGACGCTGTCACGCGTGTCGAGTGCTTTGAGCGATGGCGGGGGCACTTCACCGTAGTACAGCCGGCCATACGGATCATCCTCGACAATGGGTACCCCGAAGTGCGCCGCTACGTCTAACAGCGCCCGCCGCCGCTCCAGATCTTGGGTCACCCCGGAGGGGTTCTGGTACGTCGGCAGCGTGTAGATTAGCTTGGGCCGATATCGGGCCAGCAGACCTTCCAACACGTCCAGTCGCAGGCCAGACTCGTCCAGAGGCACGCTCAGCAGGCGCCCGCCGGCTGCCCTGAACGTCTGGAGCGCCCCCAAATAGGTGGGGGCTTCGATCACAACGGCGTCCCCGGGCTCCACGAAGGCGCGAGCGACGAGGTCCAGCCCCTGCTGGGAACCTGTGACGATCAGGACTTCGTCAGGCCCCACGCCGGCCACGGGATCCATCAGCTCCCCGGCGATGGCATAACGCAGAGACTTGAGGCCTTGCGTCTGACAAGGACCGAGCACGGTCTGCCCCTCCTCGCGCAGAAGATCGCGAACAATCTGCCTGAACGCCGGTGTCGGATAGAGATCGGGAGCCGGCACGCCGGCCGCCAAGGAGATTACGTCCTTTCTGGCCACGAGCGTCATCAGTTCGCTGAGCGCAGCATCTCGCTCCCAGCGTGGTTGCGGTACCAGGAGTTCGGTCCACGATGGCGTTCATTCGAGAGGGCCATTTGGACGCGCACCTGACGGCGGTGCGCGCTATTTATCCGCGCCGGCGCCA
>JAANWY010000023.1 GCA_018263655.1 Anaerolineales bacterium
GCCAGGTGGTGATGCGTCCGCCGGCCGCGCCCTGCCGGCGCTCGACGAACTGGGCCGTACGGTCCAGCATGACTTCTCCTTGATCATCAAAGACCGCCCAACCTAAAGCCGCCCGGGCGCCGGCCTCTTCCACCGCTTTGGCCACCTGATCCATGTAGAAGTAGTGATCGGCCACACCGGTCACGCCGGCCTCGATCATCTCGGCCAGCCCCAAAAGCGTCCCCCAGTATACGTCTTCTGCCTGCAGGTTGCCTTCCACCGGCCAGATGTATTCGTTGAACCACGCCTCCACCGGCACGTCCTCGGCTAGCCCCCGGAAGAGGACCATCGAGACGTGCGCGTGGGTGTTGATGAGGCCCGGCATCGCGACCATGCCGCCGGCGTCGATGACCTGGCGAGCGCGGCCGGGGTCGATGGCGCCGGCCGGTTCGACCGCGCTGATGCGGTTTCCCCCGATGGCAATATCGTGATCGGGCAGCACATCCACGTCGCCCTCGCGGGGGATGTGTAAAACATAGCTGTTTCGAAGTAGCAGGTCAAAACCGGTGTCGACGTCGAGAGTCACATCCACAGGTCCGCTAACTCCCTTCGTTCGGCGTTCACTAACCCCCGGTCGGTGATGCGCAACCCCGAGCTGACGGGTAGGGTAAACGTGGTCAGCCGCATCAGCAGATGGGGGTGCGAGATACCCATTTCCTGCACGGCGCTGGCAAATCGCCGCAGAGCGGCAGCCACCTCTGGGACTGGCTGTGGCGACAGGAGGCCGGCGAAGGGAAGTTCCATCAACGCTTGGACCTGCCGGCCACGCACGGCGGCCAACCCACCATCGGCGGCGATGACCGCATTGGCTGCCCGGGCCATGTCGGCCGGCTCCCGTCCGATGACGACCAAATTGTGAGAATCGTGAGCCTGAGTACTGGCGATGGCCCCATCGCGAAGCCCCAAACCCTGCACCAATCCGTAAGCTCGGCGGTGGTTACGGCCATGCCGCTCAAAAACCGCGATTCGCACCAGATCACTCGTCTCATCGAGCGGTTCGTCAGGCGACGTCCCGAGTCCATCGAGTGGCTCACCACGAAGCTGCACCAACCCGTCCCGAACTTCCAAAGTGACTCTGCCCTCGGAAGTCGTCGTGCCCTCGGGGTCGGATACGATCACCCGCATTTGCACCTGTCCCTGCTGAACGGGGGCTTCCAATTGAAAATCGCTCTCCTCCAGCGGCGACAACTTGACGGACCCCCGTGCCTCTTCAAGATGCTCCTCCGGACCCGGCTGCCACAGCAGTTCGCCGTCCCGAACGACCACCTCACCATCTGCGATCAGGGTGTCGACAGTGAAGTCCTCCAAGCTATCCACCAGCACGATGTCGGCTCGCTTTCCAGGCGCGATGGCCCCCCGATCGTATAAGCGGAGCCGGCGCGATGGCTTGATAGTGGCCGAGCGCACCGCCTCGACCGGCGTCATACCTAGCTCAATAGCGCGACGCAGGACTCGATCCAAATGCCCCTTCTCTTCCAGATAATCGGGCACCACATCGTCGGTCACCAGAAGAACATCCGGGTCGGAGGGGAGGGTCTGAAACGCTGAAATCAAGTCGGACGTCATATAGCGCTCTTGGAGTTGCACGGCCACGCCGAGGCGCAGCTTGTCCAGCAGGAGCTGGGGGGTCATCAGAGTGTGGTCCGAACCGATGCCGGCGGCTACGTAGGCGTTAAGCTCACGCCCCCGCAGCATGGGGTTGTGACCCTCGATAACCACCCCGGCCTCGCGACCGGCGTCCAGGATTCCCATCATCTGGTCGTCTTCCTCAACGACGGCCCGGGAGTCCATCACTTCTGCCAACCCCAACACGCCATTCCAGCGGAGCATCTCTTCCACTTCGGCCGGCCCGATCTCGCCGCCGCTGGTCTCCAGGCCGGCGGCCGAGGGAACACAAGTCGGCACCAGGAAGCACACCTTCAGCGGCAGACCACGGCTGGCCGCCCACAGCATGCGCACGCCATCCAGTCCCAAAACGTTGGCGATTTCGTGGGGGTCTTCGGCCACGGTCGTTGTGCCATGCGGTAGCACGGCTGCGGCAAAGTTGGCCGGCGTGACCAGGCTGCTCTCGATGTGCATGTGGGAGTCGATGAGGCCCGGCACGGCGAACTGCCCTCGACCGTCGACGACTTGGGCCGCCCGCCTGGCCGGCTGTGTTGCCGGCGGCTCGACACACGCAATCTTCCCGGCCCAGACGCCGATGTCGGCTGGATATATTTCGCCGGTGGACACATTCACCAAGGAGACATCGTGAATGAGAAGGTCTAGATCAATCTCGCCCAAGGCAGCTTTAATGATGGACATTGTCCTACATCTTGTCCTACATCTTGTCCTACATCTATATGATAACTGGCCTTGATCATCGTTTCGGCCATTGGCTTCCGCCTGCTCCCGCTGGATTGCCAAATCCAGCGGTTATGGCTTGGATTTGGCAATCCAAGCCGAGCTAGTGGCCGAAACGATGATCATACCCTCTGTTGGTCTTTTCAAAATCCTTACCGTCTAGCTTACCAAGTCGAACAGCATGCGCTTGAACTTCTCAGAATCAACTGCAAAACACACCTCGATATTGGGCTCCTTTTCCAACACACCGAACCGGTCGACAACGGTCTCGCCGTGTGTCAGCTCGCTGGTGGTTTCGACATCGACGTACTTAGGCTCGTCGTGAGTGGACACGTCGCGGTTCAGGGCGACGGCCATGCACACGGGGTCCGGCAGGGACAATCCTGGCAGGCCGAGCCAGTCGCGGCAGGCTGCCAGGGCGCTGCGGTTGCAGTCGAGGGTGAAGTCGGCATACGGCGTTCCGAGAGCCCGCATGCGCTGTATGTCCTCTTCCAGCAGCAAGGAATCGCCGATGCAGTGTTCCCAGCCTACCATCATGATTGGCATACCGGAATGGAAGACAATCCGGGCCGCTTCGGGATCGCACCAGATATTATACTCCGCCGAGGGGGTGATGTTGCCGATGACGTTGGCTGCGCCACCCATGACGTAGCATTCCTCGACCGATTGGGCGATGTCGGGGGCTTTGAGCAGCGCCGTCGCGATGTTGGACAGCGGCCCCAGCGTGACCAGCGTGATCTCGCCTGGGTTAGCCCGCACGATGTCGATCAACACATCCACAGCATGTCTCGATTCGGGTGGCCGCTGGGGGTCCGGATAGTTCATGCCGCCCATGCCGTCCGGGCCGTGGAAGAACTCTGCGTTGACATGCTCCCGCAATAGCGGTTTGTCCAAACCGATATGCACTGGCACACCGGCGTCGCACAGGTCAACCGTGTAGCCGGCGTTTTTCGCCCCCTGCTCGACCGGCATATTGCCGGCGACAATGGTGATGGCCTCCACGCTGACGTCGGGCGACCGCAGGGCCATCAGAATCGCTACGGCGTCGTCCGAGGCGGTGTCGGTATCGATGAGAAACTTACGCATACAGGCGTCCTCCCGAATGGATTGCGGATTTCGTGTTGTTTTAAGGATATTTTGCCAACGTGTCGATCAGCAGATCGATCAAGCGATCCTTATCGATGTCAACGGCGACCTCGGCGTTGGGTGGTTCTCCCCGCCAGACGCCTCCATCCGAGGTGGAGACTTGGCCTCGCCCGCGCAGATGCCGGCAATCGCAGACGGTCATGCCATAGGTATGTTCGCCCTTCAGTTCAACGGCGACATGCATCGGCTCAAACTCGATCAGCGTTGGACCTGCCTGTGCCGGCACGGCAGACAGGTCGATGAGGGCTGCCACAGCGCAAGGGTCATGCAAAGACCCACCGCGCAGTCCAAACACTCGCTTGAGGGTATCCCGATAGAAATCCAGAGACTCGGCTACGATGGCGCTGGTCCGAGTGCCCAATCCTCGGATGCGTTCAATCTCGACCTCCGTTGCCGGTACCTGCCGCGTGACGTTGAGGCCACACATCCTGATGGGCACGCCGCTGGTGAAAACGATGTGGGCGGCCTCGGGGTCCACGTAGATGTTGAATTCGGCGGCCGGGGTCGAGTTGCCGTAGGTCAGCGAGCCACCCATCAGGCTGATTTCCTGGATCCGCCCGGCAATGCGCGGCTCACGGCGCAGGGCCGTCGCGATGTTGGTCAACGGGCCGATGGGCACGAGGATCACATCCTCGGTGGACATGACCGTCTCGATGATGAAATCAACGGCATGGCGCGGGTCCAGGGGTGTAGTTGGCGCCGGCAAATCCGGTCCATCCAACCCGGTCTCGCCATGCACCTCGGGTACGTGGCGGGGGGGTCGGATCAGCGGATGGCCCATCCCCTTGGCCACCGGTATGTGGGTGAGGCCGGCGAACTCGACCACTTTGAGGGCGTTGTCCGTCACCTTATCCAGCGTCTGGTTGCCGGCCACCGTAGTGATACCCAGCACATCCAGATGCTTGGCGGCCAGGAGGATCGCCAGCGCATCGTCGTGGCCCGGGTCACAGTCGATGATGACTTTCTTCACTGCAATCTCCGAGAGGCAACGTCCTGAGCCCGTCGAAGGGCGACGTCCTGAGCCCGTCGAAGGGCGACGTCCTGAGCCTGTCGAAGGGCGACGTCTGTCAAGTCCTGGGCTAGGGCCTCCAGGTCGAATTCTTCGTTCGCGGCCTTGAGTGTAGCGTACAAATCCCGGGGCAGCGCGTCGAAGCCGCGCAAGGCGCCGGCCAGCGCGCCGGCCATGGCCGCGATGGTATCGGTGTCGTTCCCGATGTTCGTTCCTCCCACGATGGACTCCAGCGGGTCACCGCCAGCGAAGACGAAGAGCCCAATCGCCGTAGGCACAGACTCGACGGCATACACCGAGTTGCCAATGTAAGCCTCCAGGGAATCCATGACCTCCTCCAGGTCTTGCGCTTTCAAAGCCAAGTTGATGGCTAACTCGATGCGTGAGAGGACGCGCGGGCCGGCGACGAAGCGCCCCTTCTGAGCGCCCAACTCCTCGCCTCGCCGGGCGCCGGCGAGGCAGGCGTGAGCGACGGAGTAGACATCGGCGCCTTCGGTGATGGCCTCGGCAACGCCGGCTGCGATGGCGCAGGCAGCCGAAACCGCAATCTGTGTCCCGTGAGAGGGCAAGCAGGTGATCAGCGCTGTCTGGCACGCGCCCTCGATGTCGCCGGGATGGATCAAGCCGGCCGGCGCCACGCGCATGGCCGCGCCATTCGTCGCCCCGACACTCGTCATCTGGCGGTCCGAGTCGCCCACGGTGCCCACCTTACTGGGCTCTCCACCCGTCCGCAGTGCTTCCACCGTCGGACGCGTGGTCGGCCCCATGTTGGAAGCGTGCGGCGATTCGTCCGCCCAGCGGAGCAGACAATCGACCCAGGCTTCGGGGGTCAAGTTGCCTTCCGCTTGGACGAGGGTCTGCGCCAGGTAGCACATCTGGCTGACGTCGTCGGTGACCTGGCCGGCCCCATTGCCACTGGCGCCGGAAAACGTGTCTGGCGGCGGATCGAGGAAGGTACGGATCAAGCCGCCGTGGTGATCGATGATTTCCGATGTACTCCACTGCTCTGTCGCGGCCCCCATGGCGTCACCCATGCCGGCGGCTGCCAGGCAGCCCAAGATACGATCATGTAGTCTTTGTTGCACTTGTTCCTTCTTTCCCAAACGCGACGGAAATCCCAAGAAGCCGCCACGTGTCAGCTCTCTCCCCTAGTCACACGCTCGAAATACATATCCAAGAAGCGGGCCGAATCCACGGCCAGGCAGGCGTTGACGTTGGCCGGCTCCTCCCACTGCCCCCGCCAATCGGCCATCGTTTGACCGCTGCTTCGCCCATCGCCGATTTCGACATCGACGTACACCTTTTGCGTCTGGAACAAGCTCGGGTCGAGAACGTAGGCGATGGCTGAGGAGTCGTGGACGTAGAATCCGTCCATGTCCAGTTCGCGCCGGTAGTAGCTCAGATAACACGGCGTGGCGGCCGAGATGAAGTCCGTGATTGGGGTGTTTGCCTCTTTCAGACGGGCCAAATACGCTGGACCCATCACCGTTTTGCGCGTTACGTCCAGGCCGACCATGGTCAAGGGCCAGCCGGCGTGGAACACAATCCGGGCCGCGTCAGGGTCGTTGTGGATGTTGGCCTCAGCCACAGGCGAAGCGTTGCCCGGTCCGGCCACAACCCCGCCCATGATGACCACTTCGCGCACATTCTGGGCGATTCGCGGTTCGAGACTGACGGCCAGGGCCAAGTTGGTCAGCGGACCGACGGCCGCCAGGGTAATCTCGCCGGGCGAGTCCATGATGCGCGAGACCAGGTATTCGGCGGCGCGCCTGGCGAGGGGTTGAGTCTTGGCCGGCGGGAGGTTCATCTCCCCCAACCCATCCTGCCCATGGACCCGATAGCCCCGCCCACGATACGCACGCGCCAAGGGGTTCGTTGCACCGGGAACCACCGGAATGTCGTCCCGCCCAGCCACCTCCAGAACCTTGAGCGCATTCTCCGTCGTCTGCTCGACCCCCACGTTGCCGAACACCGTGGTCAAGGCTTCCACTTCAACCTCGGGCGACTGAAGCGCGAAGAAAATCGCCATGGCGTCGTCAATGCCCGGGTCGGTATCTATGATCAGTCGTTTCACCCCCAATTTCAGATTTCGGATTGCGAATTTCGGATTTGATCTTCCCGACACCCTTATTCCCTTATCCCCCTTATCCCTTGTCACCTTGTCTCCCCCTCACCCCAGCTCCCCTGCACCCCCTCACCTCTGCTCCTCCGCTAGCCCTTAAGTCCGGACAGTGCGATGCCCTGAACGTAGTAGCGCTGCAGGGCCAAGAAGAGGATAATGACCGGCAGCGACGCGAGGGTTGCGCCGGCAAACGTACGGCCCCAATAGACCTGGGTTTGGGTGGTCTGCTGCGAAATGGCCACCTGAATCATTTGCAAGTTATTATTACTGATGGCAATCAGGGGCCAGTAAAAGAGGTTCCAGATAAACTGAAACTCCAACAGCGCCAGGGTTATGATGCCAGGGATGGCGTTGGGCACGATCACGTGGCGCAGGACACCCCAATAGGACGCCCCATCGATGATAGCCGCCTCGTCGAGCTCTTTTGGAATCTCCTTGAAGAATTGTATTAGGGCAAAAATGACGAAGGGACTGGCATACCAGGGCAAAATCAAGGCCCAATACGTATCCTCCAGGTTCAGCGAGCTGACTACGATGTACAGAGGGACCATAGTCACCTGGAACGGCACCAGCATGGTGGCGATGACGAAAACCAGGAGGACGTTCTTGTAAGGGAAATCCAGCCGAGCAAAGAAGTAGGCGCCCATCGTGTTGACGACCAGTGAAGAGCATACGACAGCCGCTGACACGAGAAAGCTGTTGAACAGAAAGCGCTGAAAATTCAGGCCGTAGGATTGTCCCTCCGGGCTGAGCCCAAAGATATCCAGGTAATTCTTGAGCGTCCATTCGATGGGCACAATGGTGTGCCACGTAAAGGGGTACAGATTGGCAAAGATCTCCGTCTCGTTTCTCAGGCTCCCCAGGATCATCCAGGCAAACGGAATGACAAAGATCAGCAAGATGGCTAAGTAGATCGCGTACTCGATGATCTTCCTCGCCCCTAGACCCACCAAGCGGGAAATGCTCATCTCCGATCCCTCTGGAGAGCCCGGCTGTGGCCAAAGTCGCTGAAGAACGCCCATGTTTACCTGCCTTCGCGTGTTCTTTAGTACTCTACCTCGGATCTGAACGCCCGCATCTGGATGCCGCTAACCACCAGCAAGATGACGAGGGTCGCGATGGACATGGCACTCGCATAGCCCATATCCTGAAATAGGAACCCGTATTGATAGATGTAGTAGACAATGACCTTCGTCGCGTTCAACGGTCCGCCTCTGGTCATGGCATAGACGGGCACGAAAACCTGGGAAGAGAAGATCGTCTGAGTCACGACGACGAACATCAAGACCCGTCGCAGGAGCGGCAAGGTGACGTGCCAGAAGATCTGGAGCCGGTTGGCGCCGTCGACGATGGCCGCTTCGCTGTACACCTCGGGTATCCCCTTGAGGCCGGCCAGCAGCAGGATCAAACTGAACCCGACTTCTTTCCAGATCATCATGACCGTGACGGCCGGCAGAGCTCGATTAGCATTGGAGAGGAAAGCCTGCCGGGGGATACCGACGATGGAGAACAGGCTGTTGATGAGGCCGAGCTGCGAATGATACATCATGGACCAGAGGACGGAAACGACGATCATAGACGTGACCACCGGGGTAAAAATAGCCGAGCGTACGACCCCGAGGATCCACCGTTCCTGCCGCAGGAAGACGGCCAGAACGAGCGAGAAGGCGACCTGGAGTGGCACCTTGAGCAGCACGAAGGCCGCTGTGACTCGCAGAGATTTCCAGAAGATGGGATCCTCGAGCATGAAACGGTAGTGTTGCAGGCCGATGAAGTCACCGTATCCCCCCAACAGGCTGTATTGCCACAAACTGGCTCGCAGAGTTGTTAAAATGGGCAGATAACGGAAAATGGTGAAGTTGATCAGGGCAGGAAGAACGAAGAGAAAAGCGATCACGTAATTCCTGGTCCGCCTGCGCCATATTCTCTGCCAGAGCCCCTCACGCGCCGGCCGCGTAGCCACTACCATATCCGACATCAGTCCACCCCTAACTGAGCACGGGAGCTGGGGGGCCAGGGAGCACGGGTGCAGAGATGATCCCCTGCACCCGTGCTCCCCCGCTCCCCTGCTCCTACTCGTTCCACCCGGCGTACTTGGCGCACAATCCTTCGATTCGTCGAGCAGTCGCGCTCAACTCATCCGCTGGATCCGCACCCTGTTGAATGTTGAGAGCCGCCTCGGCGAACATCTGTTGGTATTCGGTGTAGCACGGTGTCTGAATACGCGGAACACCGATCTCGTTCATTGCCTCGAACCAAATGTGCTGCCTACCACCCTCTTGGTACTCCGGCAGTTCGTTGAACAGCGCGACATTGGCCGGCAACTGCCGCACGTGTTTGTACCAAATACGGGCGCCGGCGTCGCTGCTGGCGAACTTCACGTAGGCCAGCGCCTCCTCGAAGTGCTCGGTGTTGGGCGAAATACCGTAGTGCCAGCTACCGGTTTGACAGACTGGAGTGACGAAGTAGGGAATCCCTGTCACGCCCCACGAGAACTCGCCTTCGCCGTAGAGGCGGTTCAGCTCACCGATCCGGTTGTCGGGCGTTACCATGAACGCGGCCTGCTCGGACTCGAATATATTGGGGATCGGCTCAATGGGTGTCACCGCATACTCTTGGTGGATGTCTTGATAGAACTGCATCGCCTCGATGGATTCCGGGGTGTCCAGGTAGCCGACGAAGGACACGCCATCTTCGCCCATACCTTCGTAGGTCGGGCTGCCCTTCTCGCCGTTGGAGCGGTGGAAGATGCCATGTTCATAGTCGCCGACCCACGTCCCTTGCCCCCAGCGCAGGCCCCACTGATCGGGCACGCCGTCGCCGTCCTGGTCGACGGTGGTCTTTTGCCAGGCTTCCAAGGCTTCGTCCATCGTCCAGCTATCTGCCAGCGCCTGAGGGGGACTGATGCCGGCCGCTTCCGTCATCTCCGTATTGTACATCATGAGGGAACAGGACTGCATCATCGGCGGGCCGTAGAGCTCGCCTCTGAAGCTCCCCTCTTCGATAGACTGGGGGAACCACTGCTTCAGTTCATCTTCGGTGAAATACTCTCCGAGGGGAAGGATGACGCGGTTGAAGCCGTAGTGCTTCATATCGGGTCCATCGGCCTCGAGCAGATCCCACGGGAGCCCAGCCGCCACTGACGCCTCAATCTTCGGGAAAAGCTCGCGGAACGGCACAGACTCGAACTGAATGTCCACGTAGGACCACTTTCCGTCCTCGATCTGCTGAAACTCTTGCAGGATTTCCTTCCAGGCGTTCAACTGCGCGTCGTCCTGAATCGCCAAGAACCTCAGCGTCACCTTCTCCGGCGGGCCGGCTGGGGCCTCCTCTTTCTCGGCCGGCGCCTTCTCCGCCGGAGGCGCGAGAGCCGGCGCGGCGCATCCAACGACCACCAGCGCCAGGACCAGCACAAGGCTCAACCAGGTGAACCAACGCCTCGATACGCCTTCGGCTACTCGACCTAAACGTTTGATATTCATAGCTTCTTTCTCCTCTCTTGATGCTGGTTCATACTGTTATGGAGCGCTTCGATTACGGCTGCGCTTCGATTACGGCTGCGCTTCGACTAGAGCTATCGAGTCTGTCTGTATAGTAAGACCCTCACCTCCTTTCCGAACCTCTCCGCTCTTTGAGCGTCCGTGTGTGGTGTTTGCCAGCTAGTATACAAATCGTTTGCTCGTCTGTCAAGCATGTTGTCAAAAGCATAAGGGGATTCCAGAATTTAAAACCTCCCAAAGACCCAAAGATTTATGAGGGAAATGGGCCATTTTTGGGAGGTTTATTTCCCTGGAAGTCCCTAATCGACACGCTCATAATGGAACGGCTATTGAGCTTGTCTGCAGAAGCGCCTCGATCTCCTTCTTTTGTGGCAGGCGGGTCCCTGTCCCCAGCCTCGCGACGGACGCCGAACCGGCGGCATTGGCCAGCGCGCCAATTTGCTCCAACGAAAACCCTCTCAGGTAGCCGTAGACGCAGGCTGCATCGAAGGCATCGCCGGCGCCGGCTGTGTCCCGCACCTCGACCTCGAATGCCTCTACGTGCACCTGCTGCTCTTCCGTGGCGATCAGGCAACCCCGATCCCCCAATTTGACAATGACGGTGGAAGGCCCTTCCGTCAAAAGACGTTGGGCTGCCTCGATCTGGTCGCCGGCCCCCGTCCAGGATAATGTCTCATCAAGGGTGGCCAAAAACACGGTCGTGTGGTCGATGACGGCGCTAATCTGTTCCCGGTCGGCGTGATAAGCCGCAGGCGCCATATCGAAGAAGACGGGAATGCCGTGTTCATGAGCGATTTCGAGACAGGTCAAGATGGAGGCTGAAGAAAGGCGGACATCGGGATGCAAAGCGTAGCCGGTCACGAAAACAGCGTCCGCTGCCTGAATCACCCGTCGCCATTCAGAATGGAACGGCAGCCGTTGGCCGCTTCCAAACATCCCTAAGAAGACGTGTTCGGCGTTGTCGTCAACGAGAACGATGGCCGTGGCCGTCCGGCCCTCCGGCAAAACAACCACGCTTTCCACGTCCACGCCTTCCCCAGCCAACAGCTCGAGAACCTGTTCTCCGTAAAAATCATCCCCCACTGTCCCGAGCGCTGTCACATTCGCGCCCAACCGCGCGGCAATCACCAGGAAGTTCCCCGTCCCGCCGGCCTCGATGGCGATGTCATTGGCTACCTGGTGTTCCCGAGCCCGCACGGGCAATTGTGGGATGGGGACAATCAGATCGGCGACCAGATCACCGAGTGTCACGATATCTAGCATCACGTTTTCAATCACGTTTTCAGTCACGTTTTCAGTCACGTTCTCAGTCCGTCCTGCAACCACGCGTTACCTTGAGAATGTTTTGCCACCAAGCTCACCCTGCCTCGGCAAGGCGGCAACTTTCCTGCGTCGCCAGACGGCCAACGACGCGCCTACGACCAGGGGCAAGGCCGGCGCCAGGTACAGCAGCCACGGGTTCTGAGTGTTTGCCACCCTTATTTCCCGCTCACTTCCGCGCACGACGCTGCCATCGGCTTCTACCAAACGAAGCGTGTAAGAGGGTTGGCCGGCTTCGACCTGGATTCGATACCCCTCAAAGTCGGGAGACCTTGTCTCCGATTGGCCGCCGGCTCCGTACTCTACCACCTCGTAGCCAAGAGCCGGGCCTGGAAGCTGTCTCACCCGATATGGCTTCTTCTCCACCGACTGGATGACGCGATCGCCGTGCAACACCTCCATATGTCCCTCCCCCTTCGGCTGGAGGTGTACCCACATCCAACGATTAGGTCTCCGCTTAGGTCTCCCTTGCATACTTTGGGGCGTCTTCAATCGCGTGTAATACAGTTCATTATATTCTCGCTCGAGAAAGGGTTGGAAATACAAAACGTTGGCGCTGCGTGGTGAGCTTGTCGAACCGCTGCGGACATAGATCACCTGGTTAGGATCGTCAACTTGTTCGGGGGTCGTCCACTTGTCTCGAGAGACAACGGTATAGCCTACCCCTTCCCGCTGAGCTGAAAAGACAACAAGTTTTCTCTTGCTCTGAGGTAGGATCTGACCGTCCGCTCCTCTGATCCGAATGACGTAGGCGCCGGCCGCCAGCTCTACGGGAAAGCCATCGTTCAATCCTGTGCTATAAAACAGGAAGGGCTCCGGTTTATCAGGCGGATCCGGGATATTTACATCGGCTTCGCTCTTGCCTTGGGTCACTATTTGGCTCAACTGTTCCTGATATTCTCGCTCAGCCTGATAGTACTCCCACACGCGATCCCGATATGCGTCGCGCTGTCTCTGAAATTCCTGATGTTGGGCTTTAGCCTCCTGGCCGGTATAGAGATGGACCTCGCCGGCGTCGAGCCCGTGTGGATGCTGGATGACGTACTTGGTCTGCGACAACGTGTGCAGAACCTTGCCCTGGCGCAGGATCTCGAGGGCGCCGGCCACCGTCTCGTTCAGGCTATCCCAATCCGCCTTGTACTCGTTGGTGATCGGCCAGAAGTAAACCAGAGTGTAGCGGGGGGAAATGATACTGCGCGTATCGGCCAGAAGATAGAGAGTGTCTTGCGTCGTCGGGTAGAAGGTGCCAACATATTCGCTACCTGTGAAAGCGTTGACCCCGTAGACAAACTGACGCTCCTTAGTTGGCGCCTGGGCGAACACTGCTGTCGCGAAAAACGCCGATAACGCCAAGACCACCAGCCCCTCAAAGGTCTTTCTTAGTGCCCCCCTGCCCCCCTGCCCCCCTGCTCCCCTGCTCCCCCGCTCCTCTGCCCCTCCGCCCCTCTGCTCCTCCGCCCCTCCGCTCCTCCGCCCCTCCGCTCCTCTGCTCATCTCCGC